>NZ_VTOZ01000038.1:0-26948 GCF_008271345.1 Pseudoselenomonas caprae | reverse complement strand
TAGGCAAAACGCAAAGCGGGTAGTTGATCGGGCTAATTTGCTTTTTCCGTTCCTGAAAAAGCGTAAATCGCATAATCCCTTGTCAGCAAAGGCACCATGGAGTTTTCCGTGGTGCCTTTTTGTATTGCTTTTCTGTGAGCAGCTGCGGATCGTTTTCATCCCTTTGACATGTCAAAAAGTTTCGGAAGCGATGGTTTTGCTTGTGGATAAATCTGTGGATTTCCTGTGCGTAATTTGTGTATAGTTTTTTGTCCGGTTTGGTTTGCGGGCAGGTATGCTGGAAAGGTTTCGGGTCTTTCTGCAGATATATCAGGCCCGCAAGGGGGCTGTCCTTCCTTGTGCCTGCTGGAGCCGCGATGGCTCTAATACATAGATAAATGGCTGCGGGATAAGCGGCAGGTCGATTGGGGTGCTTTTGCCAGCCGCGGTGGATATAATGAGTTTTTGTAATTTTTTTACAGAACTTGGACTGGAAGAAGAAAAAGAAGAACTGCAGCAGGGCAAAGAGTATGTTTTTGCCAGTATTGAAATCGATTGAGTTGAAGGGAGAATTCCTGCTCAGGGTTTTCCTAGAGAACAGAAAAAAATATCCAGAAGATTCTTGCCTTTGACATGTCAACTCGGTAAACTGACCATAGAAACAAAAAAACGATAGCAGTGGTACCTTCACTTATCTGGTATCTGGCGCAAAGCGCTTGATATATTTGGTTGTCATTCCGCAATAGAGCCGCGCGGAGTGACGACCGCGCGGCTCTGTTGCGTTGTAAAGGAGGTTATATCATGGATGCTAAGAAAGAGGATTTGACCTGTACGCTGAAGCTCAAATTCATCAAGGGGCAGACGGTCACGGGGAAGGACGTCTATGCAATGGTGACGTTCCCGCATGTGAATCCGGAAGTCTCGGATGGGGATATGTACGAGGTGGCAGCGCTCCTGGGGAGACTTCAGGAGCGTACCATCCATGCGGTTGTCCGTGTGGACAGCGCGTCGCTGGTTGCTGTGGGCTGAGCGTAAGGGAGGTTTTGCATCATGAAGAAGACGTTGATCCTTATTTTCAACCGTACCGATGGCAAGACGTCGGAGATGGTGATTTCGGAGCCGCGTGAAGATGTCACGAAAGCGGAGGTAGATGCCTTTGTAACGAAGGTGCGGGAGACGAAGTTCTTCCTTATCAACGGTATGGAGCTGGCCTCCTTGAAGAAGGCGCTCATCCGCACGGTGGATGAGGCGGAGATTACAGCTTGATGGCAGATGGAGCCATGGAGCAGACTATTCTCACGGCTATTTCTGCCGTTGGGTTCCCGATTGTGGTGACGTTTTACCTCTTGACCCGATTCCAACGGTCGATGGATAATCTGACGGACAAGATCGGGGAGCTCATCAAGGAACTCCAGCGGCATTAGCCAAAGTTACTGCCATTCCCATAATCCCAATCCCTTGAAAGCGGGCGGCTGACAAGTCAAATTTGACAAGTCAGCCGCCCGCTTTTTATGTTTGACAAGTCAAAGCTTGACTTGTCAGGCTGGCTGCAATTGGGACGGTGTTTTCGTTTGTGGGGTAGTTCTGATGATTATTCGTTAAAAGTGTAATCTGATGTCTTTTGTATACATTTAAAACTGTATTGACAATGGAGGGAAAAACGAATACAATGATGACATATTCAGAGAGCAAAGTGGCTCATGGCTGCGCAGAGACGCAGGCCATGAGCCTTTTTTTTCTGAATGGCCTGCTTGGTTACTGGTTGGAGGAGAAAGGAAAGTGAATGCGTATGTATCTAGGTGCATGGAAGAAACTGTTAGGCGTATCATTGCTGGCTTCTGGGCTGATTTTTACTGGCTGTGGTGCGGACAGCGCTGTCGGCGGGGGCTCTGGGGCTGCTTCTGGTGATACGGTTAAGGTTGGATTGCTTCATTCCTTGAGTGGAACGATGGCTATCAGTGAGACTTCCGTTCGTGACGCCGAGAAGCTTGCCATTGAGGAAATCAATGCGCAGGGTGGTGTCTTAGGGAAGAAGATAGAAATCGTTGAGGAAGATGGTGCTTCGGATCCACAGATCTTTTCGGAAAAAGCCAAGAAACTTTTGATGAATGATAAAGTTGCCACGATCTTTGGATGCTGGACAAGTGCTTCGCGTAAAGCGGTCAAACCTGTTGTGGAAGGTGCGAATGGCCTGCTTTGGTATCCGACGCAGTACGAGGGGATGGAACAGTCCAAGAATATCATGTATATGGGCGCTGCTCCGAATCAGCAGATCGTTCCCGCGGTGGAGTACCTGTTGAAGAACGGCAAGAAAAAGATGTTCCTGGTAGGCAGCGATTATGTTTTCCCGCAGACTGCCAACAGGATTATCAAAGCGCAGCTGGCAGCTGCCGGCGGTGAAGTCGCAGGCGAGGAGTATACGCCGATGGGGCATACGGACTATGCTACGATCATCAGCAAGATCAAGGCGGCCAAGCCGGATGTTATCGTCAATACACTCAATGGCGATTCGAATGTTGCCTTCTTCAAGCAGCTGAAAGATGCTGGCATCACGGCAGCTGACTGCCCGGTGATGTCGTTCTCGATTGCCGAGGAAGAGATCAAGGGCATCGGTGCACAGAATATCGAAGGGAATCTCGTTTCCTGGGATTATTACCAGACAACAAAGATGCCGGCGAATGACAAATTCGTTGCTGCCTATAAAAAGGCATATGGTGCCGACCGGGTGACGGATGATCCGATTGAGGCTGCTTATGATGCCGTATATCTCTGGAAGGCTGCGGTAGAGAAAGCTGGAAGCTTTGAGGTGGATAAGGTCCGTGCGGCTGCTGGCGGTATCAGCTTCGATGCGCCGGAGGGTACGGTGAAGATCGATGGTGACAACCAGCATCTTTATAAATATGTCCGTATCGGAAAAATCAACGCGAATGGAATGATTGATGAGGTGTTTGCGACAGATCTCATCAAACCAGATCCGTTCTTGAAAACATATGACTGGGCAAAGGGGCTGAGTGCAGGGGCACAATAACATTTGCTCAGATTGCTGTTGGCGATACCAGTCACCTCGATGGTTTTATCATCGGGTGCCTGGTATTTTTTGGAGGAGAGGATTCTTGATGGATATTTGTACAATCGTATTCAACGGATTGAGCTTATCTTCCATTTTGTTATTGGCGGCATTGGGACTTTCCATCACGTTTGGCTTGATGGGAATCATCAATATGGCGCATGGCGAATTCATCATGGTAGGCGCGTATACGACCTATGTGGTGCAGAATATGCTGCTGCCGGTTATGGGAGATGGATATTTCTTTGTGTCTTTGCTGTTGTCTTTTCTGATTACAGCTGCTTTCGGCATGGCCTTGGAGGTGGTGGTGATCCGGCGTTTATATGGCCGTCCGACGGATAGCCTGCTGGCGACCTGGGGAATCAGCCTAATCCTCCAGCAGATGGCCCGCAGCATATTTGGTGCACCGAATGTCAATGTGGTGGCACCGTCATTCTTGAATGGCAGTATGACGCTCCTGGGGGTGTCGATGTCCTTCAAGCGGCTGTTTATCCTGGGGATTGTCTTGTCGTCCCTCGTAATGGTCTGGTTTTTCCTGTATCATACGGGGTTCGGGCGGAAGATGCGGGCCTGCATCCAGAACCGTGCTATGGCGCAGTGCCTGGGCATCCATTCCAGCCGGATTGACTGCCTGACGTTCGCATTGGGGAGCGGGTTGGCTGGTGTTGCTGGCTCGGCCTTGACGCTGCTGGGGTCCATTGGGCCGACGCTGGGACAGAATTACATCGTGGATACGTTTATGGTGGTTGTTCTGGGCGGCGTCGGCAAGCTGATCGGCTGCATTTCGGGGGCGTTGATCATCGGCTGCTCGAGTACGATGTTTGAGTTCATGAGTACCGCATCGATTGCCAAAGCTGCAGTCTTATTCCTGGTGATCCTGTTCTTGCAGAAGAATCCGCAGGGGCTGTTTGCTTTGCGCAGCCGGGCTTTGGATGATTGAGGGAGGAGGTCTTCTTTATGGGCATTATGTATTGGTTCAGGGATAGGAAGAACCTCGTGTTTCTCGCACTGCTGGCGGTCCTCTTGGCCATGCCGTTTTTTCTGTCGCTGTTCCGGCTGACCTTGCTGGGGAAATTCTTATGTTATGCGATGGTGGCCTTAGGGATTGACTTGATTTGGGGGTATACGGGCATTCTTAGCCTCGGGCATGGTGTCTTTTTCGGGCTGGGTGCTTATGCCATGGCTATGCATCTGAAGATTGTGGCCTGTGATGGCAGTCTACCGGAATTCATGGTCACTGGCGGGCTTACCGGACTTCCGGCGTTCTGGCGGATCTTTGAGACAGCGCCAGTCACCCTGGCAGCGATTGTGGTGGTTCCTTTGCTGGCAGCTTTTCTGGTAGGCTTTTCGACCTTCAAGAATCGCATCAAGGGGGTATACTTCTCAATCTTATCGCAGGCGCTGGCCTGGGCCTTTGTGACAATCTTTGTCGGGATGCAGGAGTATACCGGCGGCAGCAATGGTATCACGGGCTTTACGTCACTGCTTGGTTTTTCGCTGTTGGAGCCCATGCATCTGGTATATATCTATTACGCAGCAGTTGCTATCTTGATGCTTATGTATGTGTTTTCGACCTGGCTGATGAGCCGGGGAATCGGCAAGATCCTCATTGCTATCCGTGACGGGGAGAACCGCACGTATTTTTCCGGCTATGATTCCAGTCTTTATAAGACGTTCATCTATTGTGTCTCTGCGGCCATGACAGGTGTGGCCGGTGCGGTCTATGTATTGTTTTCCGGAATGATTTCCCCCAAGGAGCTCGATATCGCCTTTTCGGTGGAGATGGTCATTTGGGTAGCTGTCGGCGGCAGAGGTTCCTTGATCGGCGCAGTCATCGGTGCGCTGCTGGTCAGTGTCATGAAGACTGGCATCAGCGAGACGGTGCCTGATATGTGGCTTTATCTGATCGGTATGCTGTTTGTGCTGGTGGTATTGTTCATGCCCAGAGGCTTGGTGGGCGTTGCTGAGGCTGCCTGCCAGAAAGCGGGCGCATATCTGCCGGCCTGGGGCCTTGCGGGGAGCAAAGGCCGGGCCAGGAAAGGAAGGGGGATCCTGTCATGAGCAGGCTGGAGAAGAAAGAAGACTTGCTGCTGTTGAAGCATATATCGGTGGAGTTTGACGGATTCAAAGCAATCGACGATGTCACGACGTCGGTAGCGCCGCATGAGATCCATTTCTTCATCGGGCCTAATGGCGCCGGCAAGACGACGCTGCTGGATGTGATCTGTGGCAAGACGAAACCATCGGCCGGCGAAGTGGACTATGCGGGCGTCGGGAATATCCTGAAGCTGAAGGAGTTTGAGATTGTCAAGAAAGGCATATGCCGGAAGTTCCAGGTGCCGTCTACCTTTGTGAATCTCAGCGTATATGACAATATGCGGATTGCAATCAACCACGATAAGAGTGTCTTCGGCTCGTTGATGATGCGCAAGCGCTATCTGGACACGCGGAAGATCTTTGAGGTCCTGCATCTGGTAGGACTGGACAAGAAGAGCAAGGAAACAGCTAAGAACCTGTCCCATGGTGAGAAGCAATGGCTGGAGATCGCCATGCTTCTGGTGGAGGAGCCGCGGCTCCTGCTGCTGGATGAGCCTGTGGCTGGCATGGGGCAGGCAGAGACGGAGAAGACAGCTAGGATTCTCGAGGACATCAAAGACCGCTGTTCCGTGGCAGTGGTAGAGCACGATATGGATTTTGTCCATAGCATTGCGGACTGTGTGACGGTCATGCATGAGGGAGCTGTCCTGACCGAGGGGACTTCCGAGGAAGTCCTGCAGGACGAGCGTGTAAAAGAGGTCTATCTAGGCCGCGGGAGGGATGAAGATGCTTGAGATCAAAGGGCTTCATGCGTATTACGGGGAAAGTGAGGTGCTCCATGATGTAGACCTTTCCATTCCCGATGGCAAGATCGTTGCCTTGGTGGGCCGCAACGGCGTGGGGAAATCCACGACCTTGAAAAGCATTATGGGGCTGATGGAAAAGCAATCCGGCAGCATGCTGCTCCAGCGGGAGGAGATCCAGAGGAAGGCACCGTATGAACGGGCGCGGATGGGAATCGGCTATGTGCCGCAGGGACGTGATATCTTCCCGCAGATGACGGTGGCGGAAAATCTGCGCCTGGGGCTTGAGGTCTGTGGTGGAGTGAAGAAGGACCCTGCTTTCCTGTATCAGCTGTTTCCCATCGTCGAGCAGTTTCTCGCGCGGAAGGGGGGCGATCTGTCCGGCGGCCAGCAGCAGCAGCTTGCCATTGCCCGGGCGCTCATCGCCAGTCCGAAACTGATGCTGTTGGATGAGCCTACGGAGGGCATCCAGCCCTCTGTTATCCAGGAGATTGGCCATGCTATCCGCACGATTAACGAAAAGACAGGGCTGTCTATCCTGCTGGTGGAGCAGTATCTCGATTTCGCCCTGGACTTAGCGGATGAATGCTATGTGATGGACAAGGGCAGGATTGTCTTCCATGCCGCGTCGGCGGAGGTGCGGAAAGAGGAAATCCAGCATTATATGATGGCATCGTAAGGAGGAGATGGTACCTTGAGGTTGGCACCTAACGATATGGAAAAACTCATGCTGCATTATGCAGGTGAACTGGCAAGCCAGCGGAAGGCACGAGGCTTGAAACTCAATTATCCGGAGGCGGTAGCGTATATCAGCATGCAGCTGATGGAGATGATCCGTGACGGCCGTACTGTTGCGGAGCTGATGTCAGAGGGACGGCAGCTCTTAGCGGCGGCGGACGTGATGGAAGGCGTACCGCAGATGGTAGAGTCAGTGCAGATAGAGGCCACCTTTCCCGATGGCACGAAACTTGTGACCGTACATGATCCGATTCAGTAGGAGGCGTTCGATGATACCGGGAGAAATGTTTATAAAAGCGGGAGAAATCCTTTTGAATGAGGGCCGCACAGCTGTGGCGCTGCAGGTGACGAACCTGGGAGACCGTCCCGTGCAGGTGGGCTCCCATTTCCATTTTGCCGATGTGAATCCCTGCCTGGATTTCATGCGTGAGACAGCCCGCGGGATGCATCTGGATATCCCTTCGGGGACGTCGGTACGCTTCGAGCCAGGTGAGGCGAAGACCGTCTATCTGGTGCAGATGCAGGGAGAGTGGGGAAAGGAAGGCGATACCTGTGAGCCATAAGATCAGCCGGGAAAAGTATGCACTTATGTATGGGCCGACAACAGGGGACAAAGTCCGTCTGGCAGATACAGACCTCATCCTGGAAATTGAGAAGGACTATACCAGCTATGGCGATGAGGTCAAATTTGGTGGCGGCAAGACCATCCGCGATGGCATGGGCCAGTCCACCGCCGTCACCAGCGAGGAGGGGGCTCTGGACCTTGTCATCACCAATGCCATCATCGTCGATGTGGTGCAGGGCGTGGTCAAAGGGGATATCGGCATCAAGGATGGCCGGATTGTGGGCATCGGCAAGGCCGGGAATCCCCAGATCATGGATGGCGTCACCCCGGGGATGGTCATCGGGGCTTCGACCGAGGCGTTGGCAGCCGAAGGCCTTATTGTGACCGCCGGAGGGATCGATACCCATATCCATTTCATTAGCCCGCAGCAGATCGATATGGCACTGTACAGCGGTATCACCACGATGATCGGCGGCGGTACGGGGCCGGCGGATGGTACGAATGCCACGACTTGTACCCCTGGGCCCTGGAACATGCGGGAGATGCTGCGGGCGGCGGATGCCTATCCGATGAATATGGGCTTCCTCGGAAAGGGAAACTGCTCGACGCAGGCACCGCTGATCGAACAAATCCTGGCTGGCGCAATGGGGCTGAAGATTCACGAGGACTGGGGGGCGACCCCTGCGGTCATCGACGCATGCCTGACGGTATCCGATGCCTATGATGTGCAGACGGCAATCCATACGGATACCTTGAATGAAGCTGGCTGTGTAGAAGATACGCTGGCTGCGATTGGCGGGCGTACCATCCATACCTATCATACGGAAGGGGCTGGCGGCGGGCATGCTCCGGATATCATCCGGGCGGCCGGCTGTGACAATATCCTGCCTTCATCGACCAATCCGACTATGCCGTTCACCAGCAATACGCTGGATGAGCATCTAGACATGCTGATGGTCTGCCATCATCTGGACAACCGCATCGCAGAGGATGTGGCGTTCGCAGATTCCAGGATACGGCCTGAAACCATCGCAGCGGAGGATGTTCTCCACGATATGGGGATCTTTTCGATGATGAGCTCAGATTCCCAGGCCATGGGCCGGGTGGGAGAGGTCATCGTGCGGACCTGGCAGACGGCTGACAAGATGAAAAAAGAGCGGGGGCGGCTGCCCGAAGAACGCGGGGATAACGATAATTTCCGGATCTTGCGGTATCTGGCGAAGTATACGCTGAATCCCGCCATCACCCATGGGATCGCGGCCGAAGTCGGCTCGATCGAAATGGGCAAGCTGGCTGACCTTGTCCTGTGGAAGCCGGCATTCTTTGGCGTCCGTCCGGAGCTCATCCTGAAGGGCGGTTTCCTTGCCGCCGCCAGGATGGGGGACCCAAATGCGTCCATTCCCACACCGGAGCCCGTTTTCTATCGGCCGATGTTTGGTGCTGCGGCTGGGGCCCGCATGGATACGTGCATCACCTTTGTTTCTCAGGCTGCCTATGAAGCAGGTATCAAGGAAAAGCTGGGACTTGGGAAGCAGGTCTGCCCCGTCTCCCATTGCCGGGACATCGGGAAACGGGATATGATCTTCAACGATAAGACACCCCATATCACGGTCAATCCTGAGACCTATGAGGTTCGCGTGGATGGAACGAAAATCACAAGCAAACCAGCAGAGAAACTGCCTTTGACGCAACTGTATCATCTTTTTTAGCCGGGCACTCCGTGTCTGAGGCTGGCGCATAACAGGAGGGAATCATATGATTGTTACAAATATCAGAGGAAACCTGCAGGAGGCTGCCCTGCAGCCGGGACAGACCGTGGACTGCCTGCCGCTGGATTATCTGCAGGCACAGAAGCGGATCCTGCGGGGGAAAACGAATGGCGGCGTCGATGTTGCCATCCGGCTGACGGAAGAGGCACAGAAGCGAGGACTTCACCATGGCGATATCCTTTATCGGGATGAGACCTATGTCATCGCGATAGAGATCCTGCCAGAGGCATCGTTGCGGGTAAAGCCGAGGGACGCGATGGAGCTGGCACGTTTTTGCTATGAGGTGGGCAACCGTCATGCGCCGCTGTATTCGTGGGAGGATGCCGATACCTTTGCGGTATTATACGATGAATCTATGGAGTTGCTGCTGCACGAGCTTGGCATTCCCTATGAAAAGGCCATGATCCGTCTGGAAGAGGAGAAGCGGATGCGCCTGGTCAAGGGGGCGCACCATCACAGCCATCCGGGGGTGCTTCATGGATGACAACGCATTATTCCTGCTGCTGGAGCTGAATGATGCGCTGTTTCCCATCGGTGCCTATACCCACTCCTATGGGCTGGAGACCTATGTGCAGGATAACAGTGTGCATGACCGGGAAACGGCCAAGCTGTGGCTGCAGGCCTATCTGGGGGGGAGTTTCCTCACCAATGAACTGCTTGCCGTCCGCTTTGCCTATGAGGCGATGGAGCAGGAGAATGCTGTCCCGAAGCTGCAGGAGATTGAGCAGGTGCTGCGGGCAGCCAGAGTCCCGCGGGAATCGCGTGAAGCAATGGAGAAGCTGGGCCGCCGGTTAGCGGCAAATGTCAGGAAAATCCAGTTGCCGGTGGATAAACGCTTCTTCGCCTACGTCGAAGCCAGGAAGAAGAATTGCGCGCATCCTGTCTGCTATGGTGCCTTGACGGCAGCGCTGCATCTGCCCAAGCGGCAGGCGATGTTGCATTATCTCTACGCGCAGCTATCGGCGATGATCAATACTTGTGTCAAGCTCATCCCCTTATCGCAAACGGATGGCGCTTGCCTGTTGGCCGATTATCGGCATGAATACTCGCAGCTGATCGACCGAGCGATGGGGGCAGGGGAGGAAGATTTCTGCTTGGCGTTTCCGGGACTGGATATCCGTTCCATGCAGCATGAGACACTGTATTCGCGTTTGTATATGTCATGAAAGGAAGGTTTCTATGTCGTACGTAAAAATCGGAGTAGCGGGGACTGTCGGCTCAGGCAAGACGGCGCTCATTGAGAAATTGATCCGCAGGTTGCATGAGCAGTACAGCATCTGCGTGGTGACGAACGATATCTATACGCGGGAGGATGCAGAGTTCCTGGTCAAGAACTCTTCCTTGGAAAGTAAGCGGATCATGGGGGTGGAGACAGGCGGCTGCCCGCATACAGCGATTCGCGAAGATGCCTCGATGAATCTGGAAGCGGTGGAGACCCTGACGGAGCAGCATCCGGGCACGGATATCGTGTTCATTGAGAGCGGTGGTGACAATCTATCGGCCACGTTCAGTCCGGAGCTCGCGGATGCGACCATTTTTGTCATAGATGTCTCTGCTGGGGACAAGATTCCCCGGAAAGGCGGCCCGGGAATCTCACGGTCAGACCTGCTTATCATAAACAAGATCGACTTGGCGCCTCATGTGGGCGCAGACCTTGGCGTGATGGACCGCGATGCCAGGAAGATGCGTGGCGACAGGCCGTTTCTCTTCACGAATCTCATGCAGGAAAAGGGCCTCGATGAAGTCATTGCCTGGATCCGCTTCCATGTCTTGTTGGAGGATGCGGGAGCGCCACTGCCTTCCAGGGCGATGTGACGGAATGCTATGGAGATGATTGCAAATTCCTTTGGCAGGAAGTCAGAACTTGTACTGGCAATCCGGCAAAAAAAAATCGTGCGGCAATTTTTCACCGCACCGTATAAGATCTTACGGCCGTTCCATGAGGGGGACTTCCTGCAGGTCATGGTGGTCAAGGTATCAGCGGGGATGATGGCTGGCGACTGCCAGTCTTTTGCCATTGCGGTGGAGGACGATACTTGTGTGGAGATCCTGTCGCAGGCTTATGAGAAGATCCATCGCATGGAGCAGGGAGAAGCTGTGCGGACGGGAGAAATCACTGTGGGCAGGAGGGCGGTGCTGTACTTCACCCCGCAGCCGATCCTGCCGTTTGCAGGTTCCGCCTTTTCCAGTGCCATGTCTATCCAGCTGCAGGATGAGTCCAGCCGCTTGTTTTACTCGGACATCCTGGCATGTGGACGGGTGGCACGCCAGGAGAGGTTCCAATACCGCTTGTTCCGATCTCGCGTCCGCATCATGAAAGGCGAAGAGCTGATCTACTTCGAGAATATGTCCCTGGAACCGGCAAATAAAGAACATGGTGACGTGGCAGGATTCACCCAATACGAAGGCTACTCGCATCTAGGGACGTTCCTTTTGATCGGCTTTCCGGTGCCAGAGGCAGACATACGCGATGCCTTGGCGGGGATACTGCAGGACAACGACTGCCAGGCGGGCGTGACACGCTTCGCTGGCAATAACCTCTGCATCAAGATGCTGGCACATGGCAGTGAGCTCCTGGTACACGTTCAGAAATATCTCAAGGAGATCCTGCGGGAACGTTCGGCGCACGAACAGGTGGGATAAAGGAAGACACAAGAAGTTCATGCCGGCCCGAAGGGGCTGGGGCAACCATTGACAGCAACGCGCTCCGATGGTAGAATACGCTTGTTTGAATCAATGAACACTGCCTCCGTCACCGGATGGAGGGAAAAAGGTGTCCAAGCGTTGACGCAGGTTCAGCCATGTGGCTGAAAGTCAGTGCTTGGACCTTTTGTTTTAGGAGGGTATTCTATTATGACTGAAACGATCATTACGCAGGGACTTCCCGCCGATGCGATGACTATTCGTCAGGAGGTTTTTGTTGACGAGCAAGGTTTTCATGATGAGTTTGACGATATTGACAGTATAGCTCATCATTTACTCTTGTATGTGGATGGACAGATTGCTGGCTGCTGCCGCCTGTTTCCCTCGGAAAGTGACAATACCTATGTTATGGGCAGGCTGGCAGTCCGCAAGCAGTTCCGCGGCAAAGGGTATGGGAACCTTATCCTGCAAAAAGCAGAGCAGTGGCTTTGCCAGCAAAACATCTGCACTCTCGAACTTTCGGCACAAGTTCGGGTCAAACCCTTCTATGAGGCAATGGGGTATACCGCATCGGGCGAAGAATATCTTGATGAAAATTGCCCCCATATCCATATGGAAAAGAGTTTGATGTAACGAATCATTATTTTGCGCAAAAATCGTACTCTTTTATTTTTGCGTTCTTGTTTTGCAAGTATACGAGAATTGGGGACAGCCTTTTTTTAACCGTTCTTATTTTTTTGCATAATCATAGCCTTCTATGATGACATCCAGTTTTCCCGTTCGCGGATGGAAAATCAGCCCATGTACAGGTACGTCGGCAGGGATCAAGGGATTCAAGCGGATGGCTTCGACGGTGTCGATGACGTTCTGTTCGGGATGCTGGAATTCGTCGGCCCATTCTTTTAGTTCCTTGGCAATCATGTGGATGGCTTCTTTAGGAACGCCGCGTGACAGCATGGCCTTGGTGAGGCTTTGCGAGGTGGTCTTGGACATGCCGCATTCGTGGTGGCCGATGACGAGGATTTCTTTGACGCCGAGCTCATAGATGCAGACCATGAGGCTGCGGATGGTGCCGTCGAAAACGCCCGTTACGGAGTTTCCTGCTGTCTTGATTACCTTGGCATCCCCGCGGGCCAGGCCCAAAGCTGGTTCGAGGAAATTGACCAGCCGGGTATCCATGCAGGTAATGATGGCTACCTGTTTCTGGGGCAGTTTGCTTTGCTGATGGTCTTCCTGCGTATAGTCCATCGGTGGGGCGGCGCAGAATGAGGCATTGACCGCCAGGATATCTTGTAGTACTGACATCGTGTTTCCTCCTTGCTGTTGTTTGTTTCTTTCTTTCCTATGTAGTTCTTTTGCCGGCGGCATTTTTCCTGCCTGGGGTGCGGATTTGACATGTCAATCCAGCTATAGCCAGGGGGTGTTGCTGGGGCTATAATATAGGTAATAGACAGGATAGCGAAGTCGGCGTGATGGCTGGGAGATGAAAGGCAATGAAAATAGAACGGTTATTGGTCGTTGGCGATATTCATGGGCAATGGGACAAATTCCAGTCCCTGTTTGCGAAAGTAAGATTCAATCCCGAAAGGGATCTTATGGTCTTTTTGGGCGATTATCTTGACCGCGGCGATAAGCCTGTGCCGTTGATGGATTTTATCCTGGCGCACCAGGACACCAAGGGGATGATTTTCTTACGTGGAAATCATGAGCAGATGTTTCGGGATGCCCATTATGCTATGCCGGCAGAGAAAAAGGGCTTTTGGGAGTGGCTTTCATCCCCAAGGCAGATGTGGCTGGACAATGGCGGGCGGGTTACGTGTGACAAAATCAAGGAATCTGGGCGCGGGGAAGCGTTGACCCGTGCTTGGATTGAATGGGTTGAGCGGCTGCCGCTGTGTACGGAACTATCGGCAGCCGGTAAGACGTATTGGTTCATGCATGCAGATTGTGATCCAGGGCTGCCGCTTTCTAAACAGGATCAGAATGTGCTGCTATGGGGAAGGTCTTTGGCGAATCATCCGGAATTGCATCAAGGCGAAACGGTTATCGTATTAGGACATACGCCGGTACAGTATTTAGGCTATGCGGCCAAGCCGCAATGGCTGAATCATGGCAGACTGGTGCTGATGGATACCGGCAGCTACTGCCCCGACGGCTGTGTATCCTGTGCGGATCTCTTGAGCCGTACCATCTATCAATCCGATTGATGGGCAGAGGGCCGCCGGTGCTGCGGCCAGGAACAGCATGGGAACGGCGGTAGTAGGCGGCATGATCTTTGCTACCATACTGGGAATCTTCCTGATTCCCGTCATGTATTGCCTGGTGGTTTGGATTACAGCCAGATTCAAGAAGAATAAGGCCTTTTGAAGCGATAAGGAGCGTGAAAGTGTGAGACAAACCTTGCAGAAGAGAACGGCACTATGGCTGCTGGCCGTGCTGATGTTGTGCCTGCTGCCGGCCACGGCTTTAGCGGCCAATCCGGCTAAGATCCAGAAAGAACGGACAGAGATCGAAGCGTTGTCGGCCAAGGCGCTCGAAAACCTGTATGCCAAAGTCCCTTCGTCAAGGGCGGTCATCCGGGATTGCTACGCATACGCTACGCTTAGCAATACGGGCATGAAGCTCGGGCTTTTCGGCGATGCTCATGGCCGCGGGCTCGCCGTGAATAATAAGACCGGCGAGAAAAAATACATGCGCATGAAGGAGCTGGGGCTGGGCCTTGGCCTGGGGGTCAAAGAGTACGACCTGATTTTCGTCATCGGTACGGAGCAGGCCTGGCAGTCCTTTATCGCAGGCGATATCAAGTTTGCCAGTGCGGCCGATGCTTCGGCAAGTGACGGGCAGGCTGGCGGAGCCGTAGAGGGTGCCTCGATTGCGGCCAAGGGAATCTGGGTATATCAGATGACCAAGAAAGGGCTTTCGCTGGATGCCTCCATCAAAGGCACGAAAATCTATGCCGATAAGAATTTGAATACCTACGAATAACAAAGCGTTTGCCGCAGAAAAAAGCCACGCAACAGAAGTTTTCTGACAACTGTTGCGTGGTTTTTTCTTACCCTTTGTTATCTTGCCACCATGGGCATGGGCGCTAGTTTATGTTGGTTGCAGGCGTGGAGATGGTCGATCTTTTTTTTGATGGTTTCGTCTTCGCAGCTGCCGGTCTTGATGTAGCGGTCGAGTACGGCGTAGGTAAAGCCAAGGTTGTCTTCGTCGGTCTTGCCGCAGAGACCATCGGCAGGGGCTTTGTGGAGAAGGTGGGCGGGGAGAGCGAGTTCCTGCCCGATGGCCAGCACTTCATCGACCGTGTAGGCGGCCAGCGGCGCGACGTCGCCGGCACTGTCGCCGTATTTGGTGCTGTAGCCGACATAGTCTTCGGAGCGGTTGCAGGTGTTGATGACGCGCCCGCCGCCTGGGATGCCCTGGGCGATGGCGTAGAGCGTTGCCATGCGGAGCCGTGGCGGGAGATTCTGCTGCAGGGCATCGGTGACGGAGAAGTAGAAGTTGTTGTGGGTTACGGCTTCGGTGTATTGCAGGGCTTTTAGCATTTCTTTATAGGGCGTGCCGATATTTACGATGCGGTAACGGATGGCGAGGTGTTTGACGAGGCTCAGGGCATCATCAAGGTCTGCCTGGATGCCGTTGGGCATCAGGACACCGATGACGCGGTCTTTGCCCAGTGCCTCCACGCAGAGGGCGGCGGCCACGGAGGAGTCTTTGCCGCCTGAGATGCCGACTACTGCCTGGGCCTCGGGGCCGTTCTTGCTGAACCAGTCCTGGAGAAAGATGACGATTTTCTGTTTGTCTTTCGCTGCCTGGAATCTTGGATATGCCTGTTTCATGATAGCTGCCTCCCTCAGTCGTTGTGCCTTAGCCGCCAGTCGATGGCCCGCTGCAGATAGTCGACGTATTCCTGGTTCTTGCACATGCCTTTGCCCGGCGTGTCGGATATCTTGGCCACGTCCTGGCCGTTGCATTTGGTCACTTTCATGACGATGTTCAATGGCTCGGCGTAGGTGTCGTTGGAAATATAGGTGCCGATGCCAAAGGCGATCTTGGCCTTGCCCTGGAAATAGCGGGCAATCTTATCGGCTTTGGCAAAGTCGAGCGAATCGGAGAACAGCAGGGTCTTGGTGGCGGGATCGATGCCGAGCCGCGTGTAGTGGTCAATGAGCTTGTCGCCCCAGGTAAAGGGGTCGCCGGAGTCGTGGCGGACGCCGCTGAACAAGGTGGCCAAGGTCTTATCGAAGTCGCGCAGAAAGCAGTCGGTGGTGATGGTGTCCGTTAGCGCAATGCCGTTGTCGACACCGTATTCCTTTACCCAGGCTTCGAGGGCGACTTTGTTGGAGTAGGCGGGATTGTAGAGATGGTTGCCCTGGCCCATGCACATGATCCATTCATGGGCCATCGTGCCCACAGGCTTCACGCCGTATTTTTTCGCCAGATAGACGTTGGAAGTGCCGACAAAGTAGGAGCGCAGTACATCGCTGCGGTCAAGGCCGGCGAATTGTTCGATGGCATATTCCTGTACCTCGGCACAGAGCCGGCGGCGCAGGCCAAACTCGGAAAAGACGGGCAGCCAGTATGTCCCGGCCCGCAGTTTATCGGCTTTTGTACGCGTGCGTTCTTTGGCATCGGCGACCAGAGCTTCGTAGTCGGGGCGGAAGCGGTAGTAGACTTCGTTCACGATGGCCAGCGTCGGGATCTCATACATGGACGTGTCAAGCAGTGTGCCATTGGTCTCGATGATAAGGCCGCAGGCACCGCCAGCTTCGATGGTGAAGTCCGCGAAGTTTGGTCGCCAGAGGCGCAGGTGATTGATATAGGATTTCTTTAGCCATTTGATGCCAGCAAGATAGCTGAGTTCTTCTTCGGTAAAGTGCAAGGTGCAGTAGGCCTTTATCTGTTCCCTGATTTCTGCGACCATTGCCGGCGTGAACTGCACGTCCTTATTGCGGCATTTGAACGTCCAGGTGGTTTCGTATTCGCTGGCTTGATGGAAGATGGCTTGCCCCATGCTGAACTTGTAGAGGTCTGTTTCCAGTAGGGAATGGATAATCTGGTTGAACTTCATGGCTATTTCCTCCTCAATCATATAGAGATTATTTTCGGTTTATTTCCGCCAAGGCTCCTGTCCCTGGTGAAGGACGTTCACCTGGATGGTTTTCATGGCTGCAAGGGCTGTATCGTGGGACTCTGGCGTGACACCTGCGCAGCAGGCTGCATCGACAACGATGGGGACGTCCGGCAGTGCCGCTTTGGCGATGACGGCGTTGGAGAGTACGCAGATATCGGTGCAGAGACCGATGAACTCGATGGACTCGACGGTGGAAGAATATTTCTGCTGCAGCAGGTTGCCAAAGGCAAGCGAGCCAAACGTCGGTTTATCGATGATGGTATCGCCTTCGGCTATGGGCAAGCGCTTGTCAATCTGCCAGCCAGCTGAGTCCTTGAGGCAGTGGGGGACAGGCAGGTGCTTGCCCTCCTCGGTGTCCAGGTAGTCTTCGTGATGCGTATCACGCGTGAAGATGAGAATGTCGCCATTCTGTCTGGCCGTTTCAATCTTTTGACATACAGGGGAAACAATGGTGGCAGCTTCCTTGGAGCCAAGGGCGCCATCGATGAAATCAACCTGCATATCTACGACAATCAGAATCTTTTTCGTGCTCATTTTCTTTCCGTCCTTTCAAATATCACGATTGCTGGGTAAATACTTGTACAGCGTCGTTTTGCGTTTGCCTTCCTGGGCGTATTGGCCAAGTTCCTTGACGCGGTGTTTGCCAAGGTAGTCGCGCATGAACATGCGGCGGAAGTTCGGCTTGTCGAGCTTCTGGAACAGGATGGCCTCATGGATGCGCAACAGCTCTAAGATATCGAAGCGGTCTTTGTCCTGCAGCAGAGAGAAGGCATCGTCGGTATAGTTCAGCCGCCCGCGCAGGCGCTTTAGCGCCGTCACGATCAGGTCTTCATGATCGAAGGCGATGTTCTTCATCGTGAGCGAGCATTTATCGCCGACGAAATAGATGGAAAGGTCGCCGTTTTCATCATAGCCCTTGCGTATCTTGAATAGTTTTGCTTCTTTGGCGTCATCGCCGGCCTTGGGCTGGAGCAGTCCTTTGGGCACCAGTGCGGTGTAGACCACGCTGACCACATGGGTACGCGGGTCGCGGTCGGGGGTGCCGACCGTGATGAGCTGCCGCAGGTCGATGCCATCGTCGGCCTTTATGCCGGTTTCCTCGTAGAGTTCGCGGGCTGCGGCTTCGTCAATCGATTCCCTGCCGGTTTCCAGAAAACCTCCGGGGATGGCCCAATAATCCTTGTAGGGATGATTGCCGCGCTTGATCAAAAGGATATTGAGCTCGTTGTCATCGTCCATCGTGAAGATGATGACATCGGCTGTGACGGAAGGCCGTTCGTATTTTGACACGTCATATTGGTCGAGGAAGGCTTTCTCCGCCGCTGTTTGTTCCTGATCCATGAAAACACCTCATTTCCTGACAGACTGGGTTCGTACCTTTTGTTGTAGTCTGTGTGACTTTTTAATTTATTGTCTGTTTGACTATGTATAGTATAGTCTTACTGACTACATAGGTCAATGCTTTTTCGATTATGTTTCGATTAAATCTTTCAAGATGGTGAGGTAGGTTTGCGTCAGCCGCGAGGGCCGCGTGCTTTTGGGCAGGATATAGCCGATTTCCATGTAGTCATCGACAGCGAGCGGGCGGGCGATGATGTTCGAGCCGTTGAGTTCTTCGCTGATGACACCGCTGCAGATGGTATAGCCGTTGAGGCCAATCACCATGTTGAAGAGGGTGGCGCGGTCGCAGACGACGATTTCCTTGTCGACGGTTTCGGTGCTTAGAATCTCTTCGGAGAAATAGAATGAGTTGTGGCTGCCCTGCTCATAGGAAAGGCGCGGATAGGGGGCAAGGTCGGCAAGCGTGAGCTGCGCTTTGTGGGCGAGCGGACTGTGCTTGCTGATAAAGACATGGGGCTTGGCGGTAAAGAGCGGGGTGAAGGCCAGATTGTTTTCTTTTAGCGTCTTGAGGAGGATGGAACGGTTGAAGGTATTGAGGTAGAGAAGGCCTGTCTCGCTGCGGCGATGGGCGACGTCATCGATGATGTCGTAGGTCTGCGTCTCGCGCATGTGGAATTCGTATTTGCTGCCATCATAGCGGCGTATGAGCTCGACGAAGGCTTCGACCGCAAATGAATAATGCTGCGACGAGACGCAGAAATGCTGTTTGAGCGGCGACTGGCCGAGATAGCGTTCGTGCATGAGGTCGGCCTGCTCAAGGACCTGGCGGGCGTAGCCTAGGAGTTCATCGCCGGCAGGGGTTACTTCGATGCCTTTGTTGGAGCGCGAGAAAATCGTGATGCCATACTCCTGCTCGAGGGACTGGATCGCAGCGGTAAGGCTCGGCTGCGCGATGAATAGTTTTTTGGCGGCCTCGGTGATGTTGCCGGTCTCGGCGATCGTCACGGCGTAGAGAAGTTGTTTGAGTGTCATGATTTGCCTCCTGTGCATGATGGTATTATGCGCTATTATAGCATCTGCCATAGATTTTTTCTATGAACAAAGTGATGTTTTATGTATTTTACAGGAAGACCGGAACTCCTTATCATAAGAACAGCAACAAAAAAGATACCGAAAGGATGATGGCTCATGAAGACAATCTATACACCGTGCCGTTATGATTTTGTAGGGAGTTTCCTGCGCCCGGCGAAACTGAAGGAGGCGCGCCAGCTTTTCAAGCAGGGAAAGCTCAGCCAGGCGGAGCTTGATGCTGTGACCGATGAGGCCGTGCGCGCTGTAGTCGCCAAGCAGAAGGCCGCAGGGTTCCATGTGATAACCGATGGCGAGTTCCGCCGGGCTTACTGGCATCTCGATTTCATGTGGGGCTTTGAAGGCGTTGCCCACAAGGAAGGCGGCGGTGTGCAATTCAATGGGGAGGTCGCTGCGCTGGATGAGACGTGGCTCGTCGGCAAAATCAAGGCCAAGGCGCATCCGTTTGTCGAATACTTCCGCTTCCTCAAGCAGTTCGAGGATGAGCAGACGGTGGCCAAGTATACGATCCCGGCGCCGGCGCAGATGTATCAGCAGTTCATCATCCCGCAGAATATCGCGGCGACGCGGAAAATCTATGCGACTGATGACGAGCTTATCGCCGATATCGCCGCTGCGTATCGCGAGGTCATCACAGAGTTTTACGCAGCAGGCTGCCGAAATCTGCAGTTTGATGACTGCACCTGGGGCGCAGTCGTCGGCGATGCGGCCAAGCAGCGCTATGAGGCCTTGGGGCTCGATCTGGAGGAAGTCAAGCGCCAGCTGCTCACGGTGAACAATCTGGCGCTTGCGGGTAAACCTGCGGATATGGTCATCAATTCGCATATCTGCCGCGGCAATTATCATTCGACCTACTTTACGAGCGGCCCTTATGATGCGGTGGCTGACTACGTCTTTGCGCAGGAGCATGTCGATGCGCTCTACCTCGAGTATGACGACGAGCGCTCGGGCGGTTTTGCGCCGCTGGCCAAGGTATCGCCCGATAAGAAGGTCGTGCTCGGGCTGATTACGACGAAGACGCCGCAGCTTGAGGACAAGGAGGCTGTGATTGCCCGCATCCATGAGGCGGCAAAGTATGTGCCATTGGAGCGCCTGTATCTTAGCCCGCAGTGCGGGTTTGCTTCCTGTGAGATCGGCAACAAGCTGACCGAGGAAGAGCAGTGGGCAAAACTTGCGCTGGTAAAAGAAATCGCCGAGCAGGTCTGGGGACACTGACGGCGATAAAAAGGTTATTTCTGTTTGATGTTGTTGCCCATATAGCGGTAGTATGTTTCGCGCATTTCCTTGCGGCTTTGTGCCGCCGGCCAGAGCTGGCCGAGAGCGCCCTGCCGCATGGCTGCGGCCAGGTGGTTGTAGCAGTCGGGGATTGACTGGTCAAGGCGCGCGATGAGCTCCTTTATCGTCTGGCGGCTCGTATTGCCATCGTGCGGACAGGGGTTCTTGACCGGATCGAAGCCGTGGAACGCCTGGGCGTCGATGATTTCCTGCTCGCGGAAGTAGATGAGCGGGCGGATGACGGTGACATCCGTGCGGTCAAGGTAGGTGACCGGCGTGAAGGTATGGAGCTGCCCCGAGTAGAGCATGCCCATGAAGAAGGTCTCGACGGCGTCGTCGTTGTGATGGGCATAGGCGACCTTGTGGATGCCGTGTTCGCTGGCGTAGCGGTTCATGGCCCCGCGGCGGAAGAACGCACAGGTAAAGCAGGGGCTCTTGTAGTCGGTCTCAGCCATGGCGCCTTCGATGTCAACGTCGATGACATCGTAAGGGATGCCGAGCTCCTGCATGAAGGCACGGGCACGGTCAATGTCAAAAAAGGCAGGCTGGCCCTGTTCGTCTTTGAACATCGGGTTGATGGTCAGCGCGGAAAGCGCAAATTCCTTGTGCAGCCGCTGCTGGAGAATCTTCATGGCATAGGCGAGGAAGATGCTGTCCTTGCCGCCGGAGATGCCGAGCAGGATGTGGTCGCCATCCTGGATCATATCGAACTCGACGATGGCGCGCAGCAGCTTGCTGAAATAGGCCTGGGGGAGTTTTGCGTTCATGGGGATACCTCGTTTTCTTTTTGAAATGCAATAGGTCTATTATAACGGAAAAAGGGGATAAATACAAAAAAGCCGCTGGCATGTTGCTGCTAGCGGCTTTGTGTAGTTTTCCTGCATTTGCCCCTCATCGAATCCTTGATGCTTGTGTTAAGCGGTGATATTGATAAAAGAGCCAGCTAAAACGCTGTCCATATTGTTCTGATAGTGGCGGATTTCGCGCTGCTCTCCTGGCGAGTAGTTCGTAGCGAGCGTCAAGTTCTTGCCGGTGCGCGAATAGGTATGCGAAGTTACCACATTATCGCCATGAAGTGTCAAAACAACCATAGCTCCATCAGACATACGCTTGGTAATCGTGGCACTATCCACAGTTTCACGTTCCTCAGGTACGTCGCGTTTGGTTGGAGCCTCCTGTGATGAATCCGTTATTGCTGCTGCTGCCCGGATAGCTGAGATTCCCGACGCAGCCAGGCTCCAGATACTGGATGACCCGTTGATTGCACCGATGCCGCTCATATTGATCCCTCCTTTGCACGGTGCAGATGCAGGAAAGGCTACCACATATAATTATACCATTAATTGAAAGTTCAGACAATATAATGAGTATAAGATTTGTAAAAATATTTGGGCGCTGAGAGGGAATCTTGGTATAATTGATAGTAAGAGCTAAGCTTTGTGTGTATATATGAGGGAGGCAGTGAGCATGAGACAGGTGACGCTAGGGACAACGGGCATCACAGTGCCGCAGAATGGCTTTGGTGCTTTGCCGATTCAGCGTGTGACGAAGGCGGAGGCCGTAGAGCTTTTGCGGGCAGCATACGAGGGCGGCATGCGCTATTTCGATACGGCGCGTGCTTACAGTGACAGTGAGGAAAAGCTCGGCGAGGCGTTCCATGGCATGTGGGACAAGGTGTTCCTCGCGACGAAGACCCATGCCAAGACACCCGAAGGCTTCTGGCAGGATCTGGAGACGTCGCTTAGGCTATTGCAGACGGACTGCATCGATGTCTATCAGTTCCACTGTGCGGACCAGTGCTGGCGCCCGGGCGATGGCTCGGGCATGTATGAGGCGATGCTGGAGGCCAAACGTCAGGGCAAGATCCGCCATATCGGCGTGACCGCCCATAAGATCAAAGTGGCATTTGAATGCGTGGAGTCGGGCCTGTACGAGACGATGCAGTTCCCGTTCAGCTATCTGGCTTCGGAGCAGGAGATAAAGCTCGTCAAGCTCTGCGGGGAAAGAAATGTCGGCTTTATCGCGATGAAAGGGCTTGCGGGCGGGCTCATCAACCGCTCCGCAGCAGCCATGGCCTATATCGCGCAGTATGACAATGTCCTGCCCATCTGGGGCATCCAGCGGGAGCAGGAGCTAGGCGAGTGGCTTTCCTATATGCAAGAAACGCCGGCCATGGATGCGGAGCTTGCTGCCTATATCGAAAACGAGCAGAAAGAGCTCAGCGGGGAGTTCTGCCGTGGCTGCGGCTACTGCATGCCGTGTCCGGCGGGCATCATGATCAACCAGTGTGCCCGCATGTCGCTGATGCTGCGCCGCGCGCCGTCGGAGGCCTGGCTGACGCCGGAGATGCAGGCCGAGATGAAAAAGATCGAAGGCTGTTTGAACTGCCGTAAGTGTACGACGAAATGTCCCTATGAGCTCAATACGCCGGAGCTTTTGCGCAAGAACTATGAGGATTACAAAAAGGTTTTGGCAGGCGAGGTAACGGTTTGAGCTTGGTGACGATTTATCCGGACTTTTATAAGGACTTTCAGTGCAAGGCGGACAAGTGCCAGCATACTTGCTGTGCCGGCTGGGAGATCGATATTGATGAAAAGACTGCGGGAAAGTACCAAACACTTCCAGGGGCTCTTGGCGATACCATCCGCGAAAATATCATCGCGGTCGCTGGCACCTGGCAGTTCCGCCTGCGCGCAGATGACCGCTGCCCCTTCCTGCGCCAGGATGGCCTTTGCGAGCTGATCCGCACGGCAGGCGAGTCCGTGCTCTGCGACATCTGCACCAATCATCCGCGCTTCTTCGTGACGGTGGGCCCCTATGAACTGGCTGGTGTCGGGCTTAGCTGCGAGAAAAGCTGCGAGCTGCTGCTGGCAGGCTCTGGGCCGTTGTCCTTTCACGACGAAGATGGCACCAAGGTCACGCTATCTAGCTTGCTGCAGCAGCTGGGGCTGCAGCTGCCAGCAGAGGACCTGTGCTACCAGCGGGGTCTCACCAGGGAGGATGCGGCCTTTGTGCTGGACTGCCTGCAGCAGACCGAGCCCATAGATGCAGCGTGGACGGCCCAGCTGGCGCAGCTGCGGGAGATGCAGCTGGCTGCGGATGCTGGCGTGCCGCAGGTCTTTGACCGCATCTATCAATACATCCTGTATCGCGCCCTCGAGCATGTGCCCGTGCATGGTATGGGGGCGGTGCTTTCCTATGCGCAGCTCAATACGGACTTCATCTATCTGGCTGCTCAGCTGACTGGCCAACTTGACGAGTCAATCCGCCGCTGGTCGGAGCAGATTGAGTACAGCACCGAAAATGTCAGAATACTACTGGAATCATTGGCCTGATGGGAGATTTGCATGCGTATGGATAGCCGTAAGATACTAGCCGTCATCATGATGGCATCGTTTTTGACGCCCTTTTCCGGCAGTGCGCTGATCTTGTCGCTGCCAGCTATCGGGCAGGAATATCAAGTGGGCGCCGATACGCTGAGCTGGGTGATTGAGTCGTATCTTATTACGTCGTTCTTGTTCCTGCTCCCCATGGGTCGGGCTGCTGACCGCTGGGGCAAGGTGCGCGTCTTTGAGATGGGGAATCTTCTGTTCATGCTGTTTTCCCTGCTGCCTGCCGTGTTTGATTCCTTTGCGCTGCTGCTTAGCGCCCGGGCCTTGCAGGGCATCGGCTCGTCGATGATCTTTGCGACGAGCACATCGATCCTTGCTGATGCCTACCCGGGGAAGAACCGCGGCAAGGCCATGGGCTGGATGGTTTCAGTGGTCTACGCGGGGCTGTCTTTCGGCCCCGTTATTGGTGGGTTTATGAACGATGGTCTTGGCTGGCGCAGCCTGTTCTGGTTTATGGCGCTTTATGCAGGACTCGTCCTGGTGGTGGCCTTGAAAGTGCTCAAGCATATGGCCGGCGCAGCTGCACCGGCTCGGGAAATGCCAAAACTATCGGTCAGCCTGTTTACCGAAAACCGCGAATTTACACTTTCGTGTCTTACGGCCATGCTCAACTACAGTGCGACCTTTGCCATAAGCTTCCTACTGTCGCTCTACTTGCAGAGTATCCTCTCGATCAGCGCCAAGACGACAGGTTTTATCCTGCTGGCCCAGCCGGTGCTGATGATGGTGCTCTCGCCGCTGGCGGGCTCGCTGTCGGACCGCAAGCCCGCAGCTGTGCTCTGCTCCCTCGGCATGTCCATCATCACGGTGGGGCTCATTGCCTTGGCGGCGATTACCAAGATGCAGCTGCTTTGGCCTGTCATTCCGAGCATCCTTATCATCGGCATCGGCTTTGCCTTCTTCGCGGCGCCGAACAACAACGCCATTATGAGCTCCCTGCCGCGCAAGTATTACAACATGGCCTCATCGCTTTTGAGCACCATGCGCCTGGGCGGGCAGGTACTCAGCATGGCGCTGGTCACGCTGCTATTGGCCATTTCTTGGCCGCCGCTTTCGCCAGTGGCCTCGCTTAGCCGCAATATCTCGCTGGCGTTCTTGTTCTTTTCCGTGCTTTGTTTTCTGGGGGTGATTCCCTCGTTATTGCGTCAGAAAAACAAAAGTTAAATGCCAGGCCGATTTTTTCGCCGGATAGGGGGAATAGCTTATGAACAGACGTGAGTTTTTATATTATAGTGCGGCGTTATTGCTGGGGCAGATGGCAGGCGGGCAAAAACTGGCAGAAGCGGCTTATTATGAACCGATGATTTATAAGCGCTTTTTCCAGTTTACGGAATATGAAGAGCGCCCCGGTACGGAGTTTTTGGTGATTCATCATACCGGCTTCCCGAATGAGGATAAGGATTCCACGGCGGCGGCTATCCATAAATTCCACCAGCAGGAAAGGAAATGGGCCGGAATCGGCTACCATTACCTGATCCGCAAGAATGGCATGATCGAGCAGGGGCGGCGCCCTGAGGCAGTGGGGGCGCATGCTTCGCATTATAACAAGAAATCTGTGGGGATATGCTTGGCGGGAAATTTCGAAATCGGGAAGCCGACAGAGGCGCAGATGGATGCTGTCAAGGAACTTTGCCGCTGGCTGTGCCGGAAATATGACTTGGATGCCAGGCAGAAAGGCGTGATTGTCGGGCATCGTGATCTGAATGACACCCTTTGTCCGGGCAAACATCTTTATAAGCGTTTGCAAGAGATCCGCCGTTTCTGTGCGGATGTATAGCAAGATATAATAGCGTGTATTTACTTTGTGAGTGCTTAGTAACCGCTGACCCATTCTATAGCAAAAAGAACCAGGCATATCTTGCTGAATCAATTGCAGAGCTGGACGCGGGTGGCGGAGAGGAGCACGAGCTCATTGATGTGTAAAAAATGGTCTGGCCGTGCGTGGCAGGAATATCTTGATTGGCAGTTGGAAGACAAGAAGACTGTAAAGCGGATAAACGCTCTGATAAAGAGCGTAGAGCGCGATGGTGTCCTGGAAGGTATCGGTAAGCCCGAACCACTTAAGCATAATCTGCAGGGATGGTTCAGCCGGCGAATTGATGATGAAAACAGGCTGGTGTACCGCGTAAAAGAAAACACCATAGAAATTGCCCAGTCTAAAGGGCATTATTAACGGATGGCCGTCCTTCGGGGCGGCTTTTTGCATGGAAATAATAGGAACGCTGGGATTTGCAGTATCTTGTCATAGACGAAAGCCTTTTTTATCGGCGGCCATTATGTAGCAGATGGTTTGCGTAAGGTTGCTGATGGTGTTGATTGGGTAACTGATCAGGGCCAGGAGTTCTGCCGTAATCGCAAAGTAAGCTGTGAGAAACGTCAGAAGGAACTCATGGATAAGCTGGAAGCAATGTCTCAGACACAGTACACGGAAGAAGAGCTGAAGGACATGGAAAAGATGGCCAAGGAAATGATGGCTGAAATCAAAGACCTCACTAATGACGCAAAGAAAGATATCGAGGATGCTGAGTTCACCGAGGTAAAAGCCGAGGAGAGCAAAAAAGAATCTGAGGAACCTAAGGCCACGCTCAAGAGTGCCCCGATTTTGGCCTGATGAGCCATAATTAATTGCTAGGCGTGGTGAAAAAATTTATTTTCTTCTACACACTTTCCCTACTTCGGGGATATAAAGAACAGAAAGCAAGATAACAACACGCTAAGATGTGAGGAGGAAAACAAAATGGACAAGAAATTCATGAATAAGATGGATAATATGGAAATGGATAAGGTATCTGGTGGGAAAATTTTTCCTCGTCCTCGTCCTGGTTGCCATGACAGTAACACAAATTCTATGGCAGCAAATGTAGATGAAACACAAATGAAACTCCCTATCGGTGGTGGTCATAAAATTACTATGGCAGCAAATATAATGGGGGCCACCGAGAACGCAAATTCTATGGCAGCAAAAGGTAAATAATAGCGACACAGGAGAAGACATAGACAGAGGGTGTGACAAAATGCAAAAGCATTTTGTCCACCTTCTTTTTTCATGCCTATTTTTACTTTTTAGAGAATAACCGCTGAAAAATGGGTACAAAGCCCCTTTCCCCATAAAACAG
>NZ_VTOZ01000037.1:0-29354 GCF_008271345.1 Pseudoselenomonas caprae | reverse complement strand
TAATTTATAACAAAGTTCCGCAATCTTGAAAACTGCGGGATCATGCTCTTATGATATATGATCGGTCCCGCAATCAGATGTGGAAAAATTGTTACAAACAAGCAATAGGTCAAAAACGAATACCCTTGGGTCTCGCCCCGATACGCATCAATCAAATAAGCAGTCTGCGTAAAGGTAAAAAAGGAAATACCAAGCGGCAGAATGATATTGGGAATATCATACGCCCTTCCCGTTAAGCCGTTAAGCGTCTCCAAAAAGAATCCCGTATATTTGAAATAACCCAGCAATAACATATTACAGGTAATGCCAAATGCCAAAAAGCGCTTTTTATGTGCCGACTTTTCCAAGCGAGCGCCGACAAGATAATTGAACACAATGGATGCAAGCAACAACGGTACATACTTCACATCCCAATAGCCGTAAAATCCTATCGATGCAATTACCAACCAAAAAGTAGCTGCCTTTGTTTTACGATAGTGTGCCAAAGAAAAATAAACGACAAATACAATCGGTAAATAGAGAAATATAAACTCATAGGAGTTAAATAACATTAGTCGTTGCACCCCACATTATCTGCAATCATAGCTAAGCCAATCAAAAACCAAAGTTCACGCATCATCGGTACCGATATGAAATTAGCATCGGTCAAGCCAGACACATGGACACCAGCAAAAAGAATGATACCCGCAAAGGCAAACCAATTGATTGTCTTCTTGTTCACAGATTCACGATATCTTCTGACCAACCGTACAAAAATATAGATATTCAGCAGCAGGAACGCCATGCCGCCTACAATACCGCCTTCCGTCAAGCGTTTCAAAAAGTTGTTATGTGGATGACCATGGCCTGTGTCCGGATCGCCTGGAATCGGACGTTCCTTCGCCAGCGGAGAAATATAGCGCGTATTATATACCAGCTTGAATTCATCTGGTCCAATGCCCCAAACCGGATAATCCTTAATTATTTCCCAGGAAGACTGCCACATCAGCAAACGTTCAGAATTCGACTGGTATTTGAGATCCATGATCGTGTTAACGCGTGCCTGCATGCTAGAACTCATGCCAAAGATCAGTGCTATGACGACTAACAGACCCGCCAATCCACCCAAAACTCGTTTACGATTCATCGGATAGAGCAGGACAACCAGGCAAGCCATGAACGCAAAGCCAATCCAGGCGCCACGCGTCTGAGTAGCAATCAAAATAAAAAAAGCGTAAAACATCGTGGCCAAGAAAAATGCCCGGCAACGCTTGGAAAAACTATTGTCAGCAGCAGCAGCGCCCATTACCGCGATTGCCATCAGCATATTAGTACCAAAGACAGTCGCAACACTGCTCAATCCCTGGGGCCGGGTAATATGGTGTAACACCTGCCAGGTTGCCGCAATATCCGTAATAATTACGGAAACGGCAAAAGCTATCAGGATATTTTTCAATTGTTTTTTCTCACGGATACAGGTCATGACAAAAAACAACGGGAATATCCGATAAAATGTCGCAAAAACATCCTTGATGCTGACAACAACGTCCAACGAATTTAACGCGATAACAAACCACACTAAAAAGTATATGCCAAAAGCTTTAAGAAACCCTGCATCAAATTCTGGCCATTTTTTTAAAGTTACACGATGATAAACGACCAATATCGATCCCAAAACGATGGCGACAGATGTTGCTGCCGGTGCAATATTTGATGCCAGCGCAAACAGTACCATAATATAGTACATATACTGATAATATTTATTTTCCATTATACGCGTCTCCACTTACGATTCTCTCCAACAAATCTTCCCACTTTTTCCAGATGATATCCGCAGAATATATCCCCATCGCCTTACGTGCCATCTGCCCCATCTCTGCACGCATTTTTTTATTCGCCATCAACAGGTCCAATTTCTCGGCCAAAGGATCCACACCATCCTCACAAAGAAATCCCGTCTTACCATCATCGATAAGCCCTGCAAGGCCAGTACATCTTTTGTAGCCTACTGCCGGAAGCCCCATACTCATCCCCTCGGCTGCAGTCAAGCCAAACCCCTCCCCGGAGCTTGGCAACACAACAATATCGCCTTGATACAATACATGTTCCACATCATGCGTCGTTCCCTTTATCGCAATCTGTTGACTCAGTCCCGCCACATCGATAAGCTTTTGCAGATATTTCCTATAACTCCGCTTGTTTTCGGCCCCCCATATCTCAAGCTTCCACTCCGGATACTTGGCTGCAAGCTTAACAAAGGCCTTAATCAGTAAATGAGGACGTTTTATCGTCTTTACCAGCTGACCGATAAAAATTATTTTATACTCTCGCTTCTTCTGCAACAAATCTGCCTGACGCTCATATTGTGGTACCACATTCCCAATAACCTCTACCGGCGTAGCGGGATAACGCGATTTAATCGCACGAACAAAATCAGGTAATAGCACCTGGCAAGCCGTGCTCCTTGCAACAGCCTCCTGCTCCGCAGCGGGATAATTATGGAAATAGTCCTCAGGGTCACCATGTGACATGGTAACAATAGGAATATCCGACTTCAAATCCAGGATAAAATGTTTGCTGGCAGCTGGCTGGAACGCCACAATTACCTCAGGCTTATTTTTCGCCAAGATATCCTGCAGATATCCCAGCAGGTTCTTGGTGACAAAGTAATTATTGACCCGTTTGGCAAGTTTTTTTGAAAAGGGTCTTACGAATTCCCGCAGAACCTTGTAATAAATCGGAAACACTATATCATTCCCTTGATAATGCCGCAGATTATAAGAAACCACCGCTTGATCCACAGGGAAAAAAAATTGCCCCTCTTTGTCATCGCTATACACAATGGTTACTTCATGCCCCCGCTTTGCCATTGCGTCAGCAAAAGCACAAGTTACTTTAGATAAGCCTCCAGCATCATCAACCATCGCCGTAAAATTTGCTAACAGAATACGCAAAATTAATCCTCTCTCATCCTTATTTCAATATCTCCTGCATACGGAGCTCTATCTGCCGGTCAACATCATCTTGGAACTCGAAGCGTTTGCGATATACCGCCCTTTTTCGTGTAGGTACTTCCTCCATAGTCTTGCGAGGTTCCACCAAAGGCAACTCATAGAACCGTTTATCTTCAGTTTCATGCCCACCGGCCTCAACCCAGAAAGCTCCAAAATCCGTTTTTAACTTCCGATCCCGGCGAACATGATTATTCGCATAATAGCCTTCATTCGACACCGCATATATATGTTTCAACTGCAGCGACCGTGCAACGGCCATCACCATATACAAAATCAAGTTCTTCGTCCGATAGCGATGGGACAGCTTAGTCACTTCTTTCACGACATCGCGCGCATTTTCCATATTTGGTCCCTGCAGCGCCCCTATCCACATACTCATCTCTCCATTTTGATCTGGAGAGATCCAAAACATAATCTGGTATAAATGCTGCTGTTGCCATTTCATTTCCACGGAAAGCAGCCCCTCTTTTCGCTGACCAGTTTCAAAGCGAAGCTCTGCCAGCCAATCCTCCCCCATATCTTCCGACTGCCAAATAGTATAGCCTTGATCCAACGACAACTCTTCTGCCCATTTATCCTGCAGGATTGACTGCAGATAGTCATAATGTGAGCGAACAATCCTGCTGCGTTCATCCAGCGTGGACCCCTTGTAAAAAAAGGCTCTCGTAATCTGCTCAACCGGAAATGGATTGCGCGCGAAAATACGGCGATGAAGTTCATCCTTTTCAAAGTACTTCATAAGTTCCGCAATCGCTGGATAATGCAAGATAGCACGTACAACAAAAACAACGAACCGATGTGCCTCACGCAGATTATCCGTATTGTATATTTTCTTTCCTAGATGAATAAGATCTGTTATCATGATTCCCCTCTTCGACTACGTATCTCTTCTGCTCTTACGCTGCAGCTCAAGTAACTTCGTATACTTGGTCAACGTATAAAAATAATGATATTGGCAAAGAATAAATCCTAACCAGCCATCTAAAAAGCCTAGCTTCAATAAATACATCTGCAAAAAAGCAAAACCAGCATGAAAATGCATAAGAACGCCGTTCGTATACGTCCCCTTTTGCTGCATTTTCTCAGCCATAAGCGTCGTATAACGATCAAACTTAGCAAAATATTGTTCCCATGAGGTCAGACACTCATGATGTGCTGCAGCTTTCAAGCGAACAACGGGTAACTCCGTAACCGCCCGCTCATGAACGACACCTTCCCACAAAACCATCGTCCGCGGAAACAACCGGACCACATAATCAGGACGATAAACACCATGACGCATCACTTGCCCCATTACTACGCTTTCGCGCTTGATAGCAGCAGCCCTCTGGGGCGCTCCATGGATATGCGCAGAAATTTCCTTCGCCAGCTTTGGCGTTATCCTTTCGTCTGCATCAAGATACAAAACCCACTCTGCTTCCGTCTGCTGCAGTGCAAAGTTACGCTGCCCAGCGAATCCGTTGTCCACCATCGGATGCGAAACAACTCTTGCACCTAAAGATTCTGCCAAGCGGCACGTTCCATCTTCACTCCCCGAATCGATAAGAATAATCTCATCGGCAAAATCCACACTTTCAATACACGCCTGAATATTTTCTTCTTCATTGTACGTCAATATCACTACCGCTATTCTGGCTGACATCATATACTCCTTTGCTCCTTGAAAATCTCTTCCAAGCGCTGTACAAACGATGCTGGCGAATACAGAGCGGCCGCTTTTTGCAAATCCCTCACATATCCAGCTGACCTCTCATCATATGTATTGATAAACCGTTCCAAGGTCTCACGCAGAGATTCCATATCCCCACTCTTAAACAATAAGCCGATCTGGAACGCAGCGAACACTTCTGGATTCATATCATCACTAGCCACCACAGGTTTCTGGAAGCCAATCGCAGTAAACAACATTCCGCCCCAATGATAACGATAGCGCGGTGCCGAGTACGGCATGAGCAAAGCATCAATATCCATGATTGCCTGCTGCCATTCAGCACCAATAAGCCCCTTGTGCAGGAACTCTATCCCGTCATATCCACTGTACTTCTTGATAATCCGTTCAAAGTCCGCTGCATCTTCAGGGTGCATCGTTGCCCCCTGAACCAGCAGCCTGACCGGCCGCGTATAATTGCCCTGCAAATATACCTCCAAAAAGTCTTCCAACCGCTTTTCACGCCGGTATTGCCCGAAAAAGCCAATAGTAAGTGGTCGTCCTGCGCTAACCGGCGAAGCCATTGACTTCCTCTCGATATCTCGCGGAACAAATGTCGGCGGATAAATCGTACGGATATTATCCCGCTTTTCCCCGAATATATCTTCCGTAAACGTCAATACCGTCGGACGTATATTCGGGCAGGCTTCCAGTTTCTTCGCCGCCTTGAGAAACTTGGGAGCTTCACCCGGATTAATGCCATGCAGGATAAATATAATCGGCACTGGCGAATGACGGAGCACACTTTTCGCTATGGCACGCAAATAACGATACGTTGAGGTTGGAACAATGATTGCATCCATTTCGCCCCGTTTTGCAGCTTCGTATAACTGACGATACCAACTCATGCGGTGAAGCTCACGTTTTATCGTACGCATCAGCTTTCTGACCCCAGTCACGCCACTATACGATACCACGCTACCCTGCAATTCATGTACCGGCACATGATAATCCATGCTGAAGTGAAATCCCTCCGGCACATAAAAAAAGACTTCATGACCTTGTTGCCGGAATTCTTCCACCAAAATCCGATTAAAATCTACTTCATGACCACCTGGTGTCATGATATTTTCAAATATTGCTATACGCATGCCTGCCGTCGCTCCCTACTTCAATACTCCCTAAAAAATCATTATATCATAACACCATAAAAAATGCTCTATCCATAATCCAGCGTCATCACCGATCCATTAAAGCTCCCACCACCAAAAAACGCTCCATCATCCGATGGAGCGTTTCTCTGATTCATAACCAGACCCGGCCCATATATACCAAGCACCCCAACAACAGGATGAAGGGCAGATATATCTTCATCGCCAAGGCCAGCAGATGGCTCTCGCTGCCTTTGCCGGCGACGCCGATGGCCGCGACGCCGATGGCGATGCTCTGCGGGGCGATGATCTTTCCCGCACAGGCGCCCGTGGCATTGGCCGCAGCTATCCAGACCTGTGTGTTCTCGGAGGCCCCGATGGCCACGGCCGCATCCATCTGGAGCTTGCCTAAAAGGATGCAGGTGGACGTTGCCGATCCTGTGATAAAACCGCCCACCGAGCCGATGAAGGCGGCGATAGCCGGATACATGACGCCCGTAGCTGCCACGGTATGGTCAGCGATGGTCGTTGTCATGCCGCTGTAGCCCATGACCTTGGCCGTGGCGATGATGCTGATGATCGTCACAAAGGTCGGCCGCAGGCTGGACACCGTCTTGCGCAGGACCTGCAGCATGTCGCCCAGGGGCGTCCGCTGGATGAAGCCGCTCAGGAACGTGGCAAAGAAAATCACCATGCCCGGCGTCGCAACCCAGTGGAAGGTATAGGGACTGCCGCCATCCCCCTTGTAGATGAGCACTGACGTGCGGATCTGCGAAATCGAATCATAGATCATCGGCACCAGCTTGCTGGTCAGGAGCAGCAGGATGAAGATCAGCACAAAGGGCAGCCAGGCAAAGAACGCCTGCCGGCGGTTGACGGCTGGCGCTTCCTCCCGCTGCAGCACATAGGCAAAATCCTGCGGGGGAAAGAACCGCACGGCAGCCATGATGGCTCCCATGGTGCAGACAGCCCCCGCGACGCCCGCCAGCTCGGGCCCCAGGAAATACGATACGACGAGCTGGGCCGCGACATAGCCGACGCCAGCTGCCAGACAGATAGGCACCATGCCGCGGATAGCCCGCCAGCCACCGCCAGCAATCGCCACCATCAGGAAGGGGCAGAAAATGCCCAGGATGCTGATCTGCAGCGCCACATAGGTAGCCAGCTGGGCAGGATCTGTCCCCATGATGCCCGACAAGGTAACCAGCGGAATGCCAATCGAGCCATAAGCCGATGGCACGAAGTTAGCCACCAGACAGACGGCCACGGCACTTACGGGATTGATGCCCATGCCCGCGAGCATGCTGGCCGGGATCGCCACGGCCGTACCGAAGCCCGCCATTCCCTCAAGGAAACCGCCAAAGCCAAAGGCGATGAGCAGGATCAGCACGCGATAGTCGCTGCTGACCGAGGTGAGCATGGCCTTGATGCGCTCCATGCCCCCCGTATGTACCGATAGATGATATGTATAGATAGTCGCTGTGATGATAAGAAGTATCGGCCAACACGCCAGTGCCGTGCCTTCAAGCACGGCACTGGCCATGTAATCCCAAGGCATGCCGAAATTCATGATGCTTACCACCAGTGACAGGAAAAGCGCCACAGGGCAGGCCTTCCAGGCCGCCATTTTCAGGCCGGAAAGCGCCAATATCAACCAGAGTATCGGCAGCACGGCCAGCCAAAAAAGGGTCACAAGTATCCCTCCCCTAACATTCTATTTTCTACGGAATACTATTCGCTGCCCGCAAATAAATTCCTGTGCTGTCCATGGACTTTTATCAATGGATAATGTCCTGCAGGCAGTCCAGCAAGCTGCCTGCCGTATAGCGTATGCCGGTAAGCCCCGCCCGCTGCGCGCACGCCATGTCGCCATCGCTGTCGCCGACAAAGAAGGACTGGCCGCGGTCGATCGCATAGTCTTGGCAGGCCTTGTCCACCATGCCCGTCTGCGGCTTGCGGCAGGCACATTCCTTGGTATACTGCGGGATTTTCCCCGCCGGATGGTGCGGACAGAAATAGAGCGCATCAAGATGCGCTCCAACCTGGGCTAATTCCTCATTCATCCAGTCATAGACCTTCTTCACGTCTTCTTCGGGATAGTAGCCGCGCGCCACACCGCTCTGATTCGTGACGAGGATTGCAAGGTACCCCAAGTCGTTGACGTACTTGATGGCCTCCCTGGCCCCCTCGATCCAGACGAAATCCTCCGGACGGTGCAGGTAGTGGATATCGACATTGAGCGTACCGTCGCGGTCGAAGAAGACAGCCTTCTTATTTGCCGTAGACAAAATATCCACCTGCATCCAGGAACCCGACATATTCTTTTACCGCATCGCTCATCTCATGGAAGCCCTCGTCATAGCCAGCGGCCAGCAAGTTCGTCGGATCAGCTTCCGTGTAGTTCTGGTATTTGCCCTTGAGCACTTCCGGGAATTCACGGTAGGTGATCTCCCCTTTGCCCATCGCGGCGATGACAGCCTGTGCCACTTCGTTGTAGCTGTGGTCATGGCCCGTGCCGCAGTTATAGATGCCGCTCTTCCCCTTGTTCTCCCAGAACCAGAGGTTGACATTCACCACGTCTTTGACATAGACGAAGTCACGGCGCTGCTCGCCATCTTTGACCGGCGTGCCATTGATATCGCCCCAGCCCTTGAACAGGCGGACTTTGCCCGACTCGTTGATCTGGTTGTAGAGCTGATAGAAGATGGATGCCATCTTGCCCTTATGATGCTCCTGCGGGCCATAGACGTTGAAATACTTGAGGCCGACGATCTGGCTCTTGGCCTCCGGCATGACCTGGCGCACATAGCGGTCAAAGGCCAGCTTCGAGAAAGCATACGGATTCAGTGCATCCTCGCACTCATCGCCCTCGCGGAACCCATTCTTGCCGCTGCCATAAGTCGATGCCGACGACGCATAGAGGAACGGGATGCGATGCTGCAGGCAGAAGTGCAGCAGGGACTTCGAGTATTCGTAGTTGACGCGCATCATGAAGTTAACGTCGTACTCCATCGTATCGGAGCAAGCGCCCTCATGGAATACGGCATCGATGTCCGTGCCGTCGAAGTCGTCCTCCTCGATGCTCTGCAGGAAATCGTCCTTATGCTGGTAATCGATGAACTGCAGACCACGCAGGTTCTTGTAGTTCGCACCATCTTTCAGATCGTCGACGATAAGGATATCCGTGCGGCCACGGCGGTTGAGTTCCTTAACGATATTGCTGCCGATAAAACCGGCGCCTCCGGTTACAATGATCATGGTATGTTTCCTCCTATTCCAGAACACGTCTTACTGCAAGACTTCAAGCAGCTCTTCCCTGCTTATCGCATAGGTTCCCAGCTTGGCGACGACCACGCTGGCGGCCAGATTGGCCATCCGGGCGCTGCAGACAGGTGCCAGCCCCCCGGCCAGCCCCAAGGCAAAGACCGCGATGACCGTATCGCCGGCGCCCGAGACATCGTAGACCTCCTGCGCCTTCGTCGGGATATGGGTGATTTCCTGCGGCGTCACCAGCGTCATGCCGTTCTCCGAACGTGTCACGATGATGTTCTTGAGCTGATATCTTTCCATCGCATAGCGCGCCGCCTTCTCGACGGCTTCATCTTCGTTCTTGATGCGCGCAGGCAGGATCTCGTTGATTTCCTTGAGGTTCGGCGTGATATAGTCCGCACCAGCATATTTATCCCAGTCACTGCCCTTCGGGTCGATGATGACGGGAACCTGGTGCTCGTGCGCCGCCTGGATGATTGCCTGGCAGGTTGCCGGCGTGCAGCAGCCCTTGCCGTAGTCCGAGATGATGATGGCATCCGCGCCCTGCGCGAGCGCCGCCTGCACATAGCCCTGCAGCCGGTCAGCATACGGGCCCTCGACCGGCTCGGCCTCCTCGAAGTCCAGGCGCATCATCTGCTGATGGCCGCCGATGATCCTGAGCTTGGTCGTCGTCGGCCGGTCGGTACGGATGAGGCCATTGTAGCTGATGCCGCGCTCGGTGAATTTATCGAGCAGGCTCTGGCAATGGTAATCCTCGCCGACAAAACCAGCGATATCCGTCGCACAGCCCAGAAGTGCCAGATTATGCGCCACATTGGCCGCACCACCCAGCGTCTCCTTCGAAGACAGCACATGCGTGATCGGCACCGGTGCCTCCGGCGAGATGCGCGTGACCTCACCATAGAAATATTTATCCAGCATGACATCGCCCACGACGAGAAGACGGCAGCCTGCCGTGCCGTTGGCAATGAAATCATGCATCGCTTGCTTATCCATTCGCGGATTCTCCTTCCTTGACCGCCCGGCTAGGCTTCCACCACCTGGCACTCATAGTCCCCATAATGTGCGGGCAGCTGATACGCTGGAACCCCTTGGTATTTCTCGAGCAGCGCATCGACCTGTTCCATGACGACGGCTGGCGTGATCTTCTTCATGCAGGCGAGGTTCTCCTCCCCGGCATGCGGGCATTCATGGATGCCGCAGGGATGGCAGGCCACAGGTGCCTTGACGAGCACATCCTTGGCATCGTAGGGATAGAAGCCCGGCACAGGGCTCGCACCAAACATCGTGACGATCGGGACATTCATAGCTACACCAACATGCATCGGGCCTGAATCCGTCGTCAGGAACAAGCAGCAGCGCTTGAGCAGCCCTGCCAGTACGGAAAGGCTCACCTTGCCCGTAAACACATGCAGCTTGCCGCTGTCCTTCTGCGCCATCTGCGCGATGCATTTCTCGACAATGGATAGATCCATCGGGCCGCCAAAGAAAGCCACCTGATAGCCACGGCCAATGAGCGCATCGGCACACTCGGCAAAATAGCTGTCCAGCCAGCGCTTGGTCGGCCAGCTCGCACCGATGTTGAAGGCAATGACCTTGTCCTCAGGCGCAAAATGCTGCTGCCAAAGGGACTCCGCCTCCTGCTCGGCCGCCTCGGGCAGCCACATCTCAAGGCCGCCATCATCGATTTTCTCTACGCCTACGGCCTCTTTCAGGACTTCCAGATGCGCATGCACCTGATGCTTCCACCCCGGCACATATCTATGCGGCGGAAACATATGGAACGGCCCCCGCCCGATATGATGCGCCACTGACGGATTCTGCATGACCTTGTCAAAAAACAGCGAAAAGCCTGGCTTGCTGTAGCCGACAATGCGCTTGGCACCAGAAAACGCCGCAATCGCCGAGGCACGCTCGTTGCGGTGCAGGTTGATGACCAGATCGTATTTCTTCTGCCGCAGTCCCCAGATGAACCGGAACAGCGAGCCGAAATGGTCGTCCTTGCCCTTCTTGTCGATAAGCAGGCATTCGTCAATATATTCATTCTGCTCGACGAGATCGCGGAGCTTCTTGTCCGCGAGCAGGCTGATGCGGGCCTCCGGATAGTTCGTGCGCAAAGTGCGCAGGACCGGCGTCGCCAGCATCAGATCGCCGATATGCATGAGATTGATTACGAGAATATTGTTATACGTTGTCATATGTGCAGCAGTTCCCCAACTTTCTGCTCTACCTGTTGAATCTGGATGTTTGCCAGGCAGTCGAGCTTCTTCGGGCAGGCGCGTTTCCAGCAGTATCTGCAGGTACGGTCAACCTCAATGGCATTTTCCATCTGCCCGTACGGGCCATTGCGGTTCGCATCCGTCGGCCCCATCAGCATGATGGTCTTCGTGCCGACGCCGGCCGAAAGATGCACCGGACCCGTATCGCCGCCGATGACGAGCTGGGCATTCTGCAGGATATAGGTGAGCTGCTTGAAATTCGTGCGGCCTACAAGATCGATAGGCGGGATTTCCGTCTGCGCACAGATCTCAGCAGCCCGCTGCTCATCGACGACACCGCCGCCCACGAGGACGGGAATCAAGCGCCGATCATAGAGCCAGTCGGAAAGCTCCGCAAAGCTCTCCACCGGCCAGCGCTTGTTCGGCCAGTTGGCACCGATGGCAAACACCACATAAGGATTGCCCATATTCGCCCCCGCCTGGCTGAAGATCCGCTGCGTGAGCTCTGCTTCGCGTTCGGGCACCTCCAGCGGGAACCGCACCTGATCGACACGGCAGCCAATGGCCCGTGCGACGTCGAGATACCGCTCGACAATGTGCCCATTGGCATTAGGGCCGATGACAGGCTTAGAGATCTTGTCGCTGAGCTCGCGCATGTTGCACATGCCAAGCTTCACCGGTGCCTGACCAAGGCGCGCGATAGCCGCCGACTTGAACAGCCCCTGCAAGTCCAGCACCGCATCATAGCGGCGCTGCTGGATCTTGCGCTTGAGCGGCCCATAGTTGCCTAGGAAGCCGCCGATGGATTTGAATTTCTTCTTTTCAAAGACGATGATCTCATCGATATAGGGATTCATCGTCAACAGGTCATAAGCCGGCGGCTCGACCACCCAGGTCAGATGCGCGTCGGGATACGTTTCCTTGATGGCATAGGAAACCGGCAGCGCATGGATGACGTCCCCAATGGCGCTGAGCTTCACTACAAGTATATTCTTCATAACAACGTCCTTACTCGTTCTCTCCCTGCTGGATCTTGCGGATCACATTGCTTGTCGAGCGGCCTGCGACCATCTGGACAAACTCGACCCGGCCGCCATAGCTCTGCACGATCTTCGCCTCGGGCAGCGTTTCCAGCGTATAGTCGCCGCCTTTGACATAGATATCCGGCTTCACCTTGGCAATCAGGGCTTCGGCAGTCTGCTCGCCAAAGAGTACCACATAATCCACCGCCTTGAGCGCACCGACAACCTTGGCGCGGTCGAGTTCACTGTTGATGGGCCGCGTCGGCCCCTTATTGGCGCGCACCGATGCATCGGTATTGAGCCCGAGCACCAGGCAGTCGCCAAAGGAGCGTGCCTTCTCCAGATACGTCACATGTCCGGCATGCAGGATGTCAAAACAGCCGTTGGTGAACACGACCTTCTGGCCGCCCTTGCGCAGCACTTCACAGAAAGCAGCAATATCATTCGGATCTATCAGCATTTCGTTCCCTCTTCATTTTCCTAATACAGCGGCCAGCTCAGCCTTGCTGACGGTGGCCGTGCCCAGCTTGCGCACAGCGATGCCGCTGGCAACGTTGGAAAGCTCGGCCGCCCGGGCGGGATCGACACCAGCAGCCAAGGCCAGGATGACCGTCGCTACGCAGGTATCGCCAGCGCCCGATACATCAAAGACCTCGCTCTTATCGGACACGGGGATGTTATGGATCGCACCATCTTTTTCCAGCAGCACCATGCCATACTCGCCCCGCGTCACGAGGACACCATCGGCCTGCAGCTCCTCCAGGAGCTCCTGCCCCGCCGCATAGATATCCTCCTCAGTCGCCAGCTCCCTGCCGACGGCCGCCGCAAGCTCAGCATCGTTCTGCTTGACATAGCCGATGCCTTTGAAGCGATGGATATCATAACGCGAATCCACCATGCTCGGGATGCCATGTGCACGACACCAGCTGATAAGCTGCTGCGAAAGCTTCGGCGTGACTGTCCCGGAGCCGTAATCACTAAGGACGATTCCCTTGATTTTGGGCAGCAGGGACTTCACATACTGCATGATCTGCGACTCAAAGGCTGGTGCCATCGGCTCATGGCTCTCCTTGTCGATACGCACGATCTGCTGGCTGACCGTAGCCCGACCGCCCGCGATGACCCGCGTCTTCGAGATGGTCGGACGCTTCTCGTCACAGAACAAGCCATCCGTATGCACCCCGTTTCTCTCCAGCGCTTCTTTGAGCCCGCGGGCCGCATTGTCAAGCCCGACCAGCCCCACAGCAAAGGCATTGCCGCCAAGTGTCGCCACGTTGTTGACCACATTGGCCGCCCCGCCTGCGATGATCTTCTCGCCAGCCTGCTCCAGCACGAGCACCGGTGCCTCGCGCGAGATGCGCGAGATGCGACCGTCAAGATAGATATCGGCCACCATATCACCGATGACCAGTATATTCTGCCCCTGGATCTCCTCTATGATTGGTGCCAGTTCTTTCTTCATAATTCAACCTTCTTCGAATGTCTATATTCGGACAGGCAATTACCACGGGGTAAACTGCCAGGATACCTTCCATTGATTCGTCATTGAACGGTAGCGCAAAATAACCTGCGAACAATGCATATCATGATACCAATAATAATCAACATTCGCCCATTTTTTGCCATCCAGATCATAACGTGAGCCAATAACGAAGCGGTCCCGATCCGTCATCCGATAACTAAAGCCCATCTCCAGCCGCTTAGCAAAGTTCTCCTTGCCATAACTAAACAAGGAATTCTGGGTCGTACTCTTGCTATAATGGTATCCCATATATGCGGCCCACCGCTCGTTAAAGTCTTTCGTCAAGACTGAGTCAAAGGACCAGCCATTAACGCGGGAATGATTATATGACTCCGTCGTGATGCCATATCCCGTACTGAGATAGAGGGTATAACGATTGAATTTGATGGGATCATGACTGAGGCCTACCCCATAGTACCCATGATTACTGTGAATACCATTGTTATACCAACGTCCATACTCCGTGTTAAGGCTATAATTCAGATGCGACTTACCAATCTTATGACCATAAGCCCAGATAAGCGACGGTTCCTTCTTAATCCAATGATTATTGCCATCTTCAAAATGTCCATACACAAGACGCGTAGACATCGATTGATTTGCCCAAGTCAGGTTGTAATTGCTGCGCCAGCCTTGCTTTGTCGTAACGCGCAGCTCCTCGTTGAGCGTCACCTTCTTGGCTACCGGTTGGCTAAGCCCCCAGCTTACCGTAACGCCATCGTCGCTGTCGTAGCCAATCGATGGCAGGTAGTTTCCCGCCTCATTTGCCCCGAGCTTACTTTCATAATGCTTGCGCTTGAACAGAACCTTGCCCTTGAGCCAGAATTTCATATTTTCAAACACAATCTTATCATTTGGATAGATCGTCATCTTCTCTGCGCTAATATGGTAATCTGGTTTTTTAGCCCCGCATTTTGTATCCGTGCCATCAAAAACCACCATACGATCTGGATAAAATTCAAATCGTTTGCCAGCGATATAATGATGATCGGCCTTACCTTTACCATTTTCCATTGAGCCGGTTTTTTTACCGTAGTTATAGTGCGCCTTGTAGCCATCCAAGGTCACCCGCATCTGCCCCGGTGTCATTTGCAGCATATGCGCCTTATCAGGAACATACACATCCTGTGTCTTCGTATTTCCCGTAACTTCCTCACCCTGAAAACGATGTGCATCCAGCTGCAGGATATCCACTTTACCTTTGGCAATAAAGCTGCCATCACGTTCATCATAAGTCAGCTCTTCGCCCTCAAAAGCCACCGGCATCGGCTTTGTCTTATCTAACGGCTGGCGCAAATGACTTTCCATTGCCTTAGCATCGTTAATTAACTTAATCTGCTCTTCAGTCAAACGATTCTCGCGCTCCAGCCGGCGCTGATTCTCAATATAATCGAGAGCCTGCACACCAGTATCCGAGTTTGATTGATACGTCGCCGCCTGAACCATTCCCGGCATCATCACAGCCGCAGACACCATTCCAGCCAGTATCTTCCTGTTTCTATTCATCAAAAGGCGCTCCTTCTGCAAGATTTCTTAACTTTATCACATTACTCTAATATTATACCATATATACCCATTGCGCAATATACGGCCCTTATGGCAGAACATCAAACAGGGGCTGTGGAAAAATGATACCTCATATCTCACAACCCCCTGCACAACAATATTCGGTTTGTTTGTTTTACTCAGCCTGCGTCGTAACTACACCATAGAGCATATTATCCGTCTTCGTCTGGATGTAGAACTCCGTGCCTTCTGGCAAATCAACATTCTTCCCCTTGACGAAGGCACCGCCGATAATGCCGATGGGTCCAAGGATCACCATGCCAGCGAGACTTGCGCCCGCAGCCATGGCCAGATTCTTCATCTCTTTTTCGGCCTCAGCCCCCAGCAGCGTTTCCACATCCGTGCCTTCGATGGCCTTGGTCTTGTAGAAGTCGATCTTCACCTCAGCATTGCGGCCGAAGTTCTTGGCCTGCTCTACCTTCTGCACCTTGCCTTCGCCCGGTGCTCCCTTGGCAAATACCAGATGATCGCTCACGATGACATCCTGGGCTACCTTGAAGCGGACGATGTCGCCTGCCTTGAGGTTCTTGGCGTTGACCGGATCGACCAGTGCCACCTTGATGAGCGTATTGGCCGGCACATTGACCTGCTCAACAGGCAGCGTCTCAGAGCCGAAGGACAGCTTCGCCAGGGATTTGATGCGCTGGTCATAGGTGCCCTCTGACGTCTTACCATTGATGGACATCTCCATATCCGCCACGCGTTTCTCGACCGGATTCATGCTGACCTCATGATCGATATTCCACTCGATAGCATTGAGCTCCGCAAGGGTCGACGGCGATGAACCATTGGTGTAGAGGTCATGGTAGATGGCATCGACACGGGCCATCATGCTGCCCGAGCGATGGGCACCGTTGTAGTCACGCTCAAGCTTATTGATGCGCTCCGTGATAGCCCCCGTCTGCTCGACCCCGTAGGTATCCTTCTCAATCATAGCCAGCTTGTCCTGTACCGTGGCCGGCGTTGCAGCGGCAGCCATGCTCATGGACGATGCCAGCATCACAGCGCTCAAAAACATACTGCATACTTTGCGGAATCTCATTACTATCTCCTCCGTTTCAAAATGAACTCGGTATCTATTGTACCATACTTCCGGATAAAAAACTTGAAATCCTGCTAAAATACCGATTAATGCTGGCTTAAATCATCCGCAGTAATCTTTTGCTGGGATTCCTCATAATGACTTGATTTCGTCTCGGGGGCATGAGAGCCATCAGGTTCCGGATGAATCAGGATATCGAACGTGCCGAGTTCCGCGCGGATAAGCTCTTCCAGCTCATCACAGACCGCATGGACATGCGACAGATGCATATTGCCATCAAACAGCACATGCACATCAAGCAGCTTGTAGGAACCCGACTTGCGCGTGCGCAGGCAATGGCAGCTGCGCACCTCAGGCACGCTCTCGATGATCTGCGTGATGCGCTGCTCCTGCTCCGCAGGCAGGCTCGCATCCGTCAGCTCCATGGCCGACTCGGTGACCATGCGCCAGCCCGCCCGGAAGATGATGCCGGCGACGAGTATGGCAATGGCAGGGTCCAGCCAGGCCCAGCCCGTAAGCTGCATAAGTGCCAAGCCAATAAGGACACCGACCGAGGTCCAGACATCGGACTGCAAATGCAGGCCATCAGCCTCAAGCGCCTGCGAACCCGTGATTTTGGCGACATGGATCAGCCGCCGCGAGACAAGGATATTGACGACTATCGATACGAGCATGATGGCGATGCCGTAGCCCAGCGCTTCCGGGACCTCAGCCGACTGGAACTTCTGCGCCGACTCGTAGACGATGCCGACAGCTGCCCCGACGATCAGCAGGGCTTCGACCGCCGCCGACAGGTTCTCGAACTTGCCATGCCCATAATCATGCTCCTCATCCGGCGGTACCAGCGATTTTTTTACCGCCCAGAACGCAATGAGTGCCGCAATGAGATCGACACCTGAATGCAGTGCCTCAGAAACAAGGCTCACAGCGCCAACATAAAGACCGACAATCAGCTTCAGTATGACAAGCGTCGTATTCGAAAAGATGGACAGCCAGGCCGTCCGCTGCTTGAGCGCAGCATGTTCCGTCATAAGAATCCCTCCTGTTATTTTGTGAAATCTTTCCTAGCGCCACCATGCAAAAGAGCCTCCTCCAGACAGAGGAAGCTCTCATTCTTTATTTTCGCGGCTGCTCATAGATGAAATCCACCATCTCATGCATCGGCGACGAGACGGAATAGCCCGTCGCCGTGAGCGGTGTATTGTTTGTCTGCAAGGTCGTGCGCGTATCGTACGCCTGCATGACCGACGACAGAATCTGATATGTCGACTGCGTCGGATTGAAGCGCATGCGATAAATGAACCGGCGGTTCTGCCGCGCCTTGATGACGGCGACGCGGGCCGTCACGATTTCAACCTCGGCCATATACCCCTGCGGCACTACGTCCGGCTTCCCCGGCTCCTGCGCCGGGATGGGGTCTGGCTGGATCCAGACCTTATCGGTCGAAAACTCAATCGAATCCACGTCAACATAGTAGCCCGTGGTACCGTTGGCATCCACAAACTGCATATTCTCTGCCAGGCAAGTACCGCTGAAGAGCAGCAGAGCTGCCAGCAATACTGGCAGGACACGCTTTTTTATCATCAATGTTTCGCTTCCCTCTATACTAAAATCTTTGAACGCCTTTCATTATAGAGGAGCAGACGCACAGGCGTCAATAGCTGCAAGATTAAGATTTGCTTTACCGCAAAGATCAGCAGATGCGCGGCACGAGGTTGCCCAGCGGCATATCGACGACGCGGATGCCGCCGATGGCCGTGCGCAGGCCGACCTGTCCCTTGGCCGTCTCCGTGACCTCGCCGATGATGCGCGCATCGCGGCCGTATTTATTGGCCCGCATGATATCCACCACCCCTTGTGCTCTATCCGCCGGCACAAAGGCCACGCATTTCCCCTCATTGGCCAAGTAAAGCGGATCGAAGCCGAGGATGTCGCAGACCCCCTGTACCTCCTCATGGATGGGCAGAGCCTCCTCGTCAATGAGGATGCCGCAATCCGAAGCCACAGCTATCTCATTGAGCACCGCGGCCACGCCGCCGCGGGTCGGGTCGCGCAGCACAGCGATATCGGGAACCGCCGACAGCATCGCCTTAGTCATATGGCAGAGCGGCGCGCAGTCGGTCTTGACCGTATCGGGAAGGGTAAGGCCATGACGGCCAGCCAGGATAGCCGCCGCATGGTCGCCAATATAGCCCGACAAGATAACCTTCATGCCCGGCTTCACATTCTTCGGCGAGATATGCGTGCCGCGGATGACATCGCCGATACCAGCGGTATTGATGAAAATGCCATCGGCCTTGCCCTTCTCGACGACCTTCGTATCCCCTGTGACGATGTAGATGCCTGCTTCATCTGCCATCTGGCGCATCGTCGCGAGGATCTCCTTGAGGTCTTTTACCGGAAAGCCCTCCTCGATGATAAGTCCGGCCGAGATATACCGCGGGATCGCCCCCGTCATGGCCAGATCGTTGACTGTGCCGCAGACCGCCAGCTTGCCGATATTGCCCCCGGCAAAGAACAGTGGCTGGACCACATAGGAATCCGTCGTAAACGCCACCTGTCCGCTCATCTGCACCTGCGCACCATCGTGCATCTCCTCCAGCAGCGGATTGCCATAGGCCGGCAGGATGACTTCTTCCATGAGCTCCTGGCTCATCTTTCCGCCCGCGCCATGCGCGAGTGTCACCTTATCACTTACCATATTCGAATCTCCCCTGTCCATACTTGAACCAGGCCGCACAGACGCCCTCGACCGATACCATGCAGGGCCCGATGGCATGCGTAGGCACGCAGGCCTTGCCAAACAGCGGGCAGTCCTGCGGCGTCACGATGCCGCGCAATACTTCGCCGCAGCGGCAGGCCGTCTTCTTGGCTGGCGGCAGTTCGCCTACCGGCAGCGGCATGACCTGCTCAATATCAAAGGCAGCGTATTCTGCTCGCATCTTAAGCCCTGACAGCGGCACGATTCCCATGCCGCGCCAGCCCGTATCGGCAGCCTCATAGACCGTATCCGTGATGCGCTGCGACACCGGATTGCCCTCGGGACGCACGACATCCTCATACTCATTCTCGACCTTGGCCTCGCCCTTTGCGACCTGCTTGACGAGGCGATAAAGGGCGCGCAGGATCTGCAGCGGCTCAAAGCCCGTGACAACCCCCGGCACATGATAGTTCTGCACGATGGGTTCATAGATGCCCGTCCCCGTCACGACCGATACATGCCCCGGCAGGATGAAGCCATCGACATGCACCTGCGCATCATTCAGCAGCGTCTCCATGACGGGCGGCACCAGCTTCTGGGCCGACAGCATGAACAGGTTCTTCACCCCCTGCTGCTCGGCAGCCAGCACCGTAGCCGCCGCCGTCGGTGCCGTTGTCTCAAAACCGACGGCGAGGAACACGACCTTCTTATCGGGATTGTCCTTGGCGATCTGGATGGAATCGAGCGGCGAATAGACGATGCGGATATCCGCGCCATTCGTCTTAGCCTCGCTGAGGCTCGACTTCGTCCCCGGGACCTTGAGCATATCGCCAAAGGTCGTGATGATGACCTCGGGATGCTGCGCATAGGCGATGGCCTTGTCCATATAATCATCGGGGGTCACGCAGACCGGGCAGCCCGGCCCCGACACGAGCTCGACATTCGCCGGCAGCAGCTGGCGGATGCCCGCGCGGAAAATCACCACTGTATGCGTGCCACAGACCTCCATGAAGCGCAGCTTGCGCCCTGTCGTCTCCGCCAGCGCCGTTATCTCGGCCACGAGCCGCTGGGCAAGCTCCCGTTCTTCTTTCTTATCCATGGCTGACCGACTCCTCTATCGCGCCGACTGTGCGCGGCGCGCCCTTCATCTCGGCCAGCAGCGCATTCGTCTCCTCCGCATCCTTCTCATCGACGATCTGCATCGCAAAGCCCGCATGCACAAGCACGAAATCACCAGGCTTGGCCTCCGGCAAAAGCATCATCGAGACCTCACGGCTGACGCCTGCGATCTCCACCTTGCCGATAGCATTTTCGATTTCCAGCACCTTCGCTGGTACTGCCAGACACATTATGAATCCCTCCTGATCGCCTCTTCGGCCACGATTCCAAAATCAAGCGCCGCAGCATTCTCCTTGACCTGAGGCTTGATCCCCCAGGCCGCCAGCTCCTTGAGCGCCTGCTCGACTACCTGCGGCATGAGCTTCTGCATCCCCGGCGACAGCTCAACGCCTGCCTCCAGGTCATAAGGCTGCGCCCCGATGACCACCACATCCGGAATCTTATGCCCCGTCACTGTGAGCAGCGCCAGCACATCCTGGATGCCGACCTCATGGGCCGAAATCTTCTCCTGGAAATGATCCATGACATCATCGTTGTGGAACCGGAACAAGGTCCCCGGCTCCGCCCCGCCATTGATTGAATCGATGACCAGCAGCTTATTCGTCCCCGTCACATACTGCGTGAGCTCGATCCCCAGCGTACCGCCATCGACGATCTGCACATTCTCCGGGAATTCGTAATGCGCATCCAGATACTCCGCCACCCGCACGCCGAACCCCTCATCGCGCAGGATCACATTGCCCACACCCAAGATCGTCACATCCGCCGGATGCAGGACATTATCAAGGCTCGACACCGCATCCGAGCCATTACCAAATACATCAGCCATATGATTAAACCTCTCCTAAAACCTCATCCGTCAGCCTACGGCTGCCACCTTCCCCAGAGGGGAAGGCTTTTTGCTCTCCATAAGCGAGGGCAGGCAAGGGATGCTATAAGCGAAGCGTTGGCATGCTTTGCCTGTTCGCGCGCCTTCGATGCTCCCCCTTACCTGCTGCCAGCCTTTTTTTCAGCCACCCTTTTGCACAGCCACTCACACCATTCCTCGATCCCCTGCTCCGTCGTGCACGATACCTCAAGCACCTGCATGCCCGGATGCAGCGTCGTGATGTCCTCTTTAGCCGCAGCCATGTCGAAGTTGCAGTACGGCAGGATATCGACCTTGTTCAGCAGTGCAATGGCCGACTCCTTGAAGATCAGCGGATACTTCATCGGCTTGTCATCGCCCTCGGTGATCGAGAGCACGACGCCCTTGTCATCCTCGCCGACCGCGAACTCCGCCGGGCAGACGAGATTGCCCACATTCTCGACAATCAGCAGGTCAAGGTTGTCCAGATCCATCTGCTTGGCCACCTTCTGCACCATCGGCGCATCCAGATGGCAGCCGCCAGCCGTGTTGATCTGGATGACCGGCACACCGTGGCGCTCGATGCGGTCCGCATCCTTGCTCGTGAAGAGATCGCCCTCGATGACTGCCATCTTGAGCTTATCCTTGAGCTTTTCCATCGTCTTCTCGAGCACCGACGTCTTGCCAGCTCCCGGCGAGCCCATCAGATTGATGACATAGACGCCCTTCTCCCTGAACATCGCCTGGTTCTCGGCCGCCACGCGGTCGTTCTCTCCCAGGATATTTTTCATGACCTGAATCTCAGCCATTTAATCCACCTCCAGATACTCTACCTGCATCTCGCGTCCCGAGATTGTCTTGAGGACACCGTCCTTGCATTCGGGACACCAGAAATCGTAATGGTCGACATGGAACTTCTTGCCGCACTTGGAGCACTGCCCCATCAGCGGCACCAGCTTGATCTTGAGCACCGCATCTTCGGCAATCGTTCCCTTGACCAGCATCGCAAACGAAAATCGCAGCGACTCCTGCTCGACACCGGACATCTCGCCGATCAGCAGGCCGACCTCATTGATTTTCTGCGCGTTGTTCTGTTTTGCGTAATCGAGGGCAATATCGAGTATTCCCTCGGCCAGAGCCATCTCATGCATTTGTTTTCCTCCTGCGCCAGCAGGCCTCCTGCGGCCTGGCAGCACATAATAAAAAGGGAGCTGTCTGGCCCCATCCCTCTTGGGGAGGGCTGGCAGCGACAGCTCCCTCAGATCAGCTCACCAGCTTATAAAGCAGCCTCGAGACCACGTGCACTGAACACGCCGACGATGTCCATGAGCTTTGTCTTAGCAGGCGCATAGTCTACTACCGTCTCGCCATCGTGCGCATGAATATGGACAAACATGACACCAGGAAGACCGAGAAGTGCCTTTTCTACTTCCTTGGCATTCTCGTCCGTATAGCCTTTGACAAAGAACTGGAGACGCGTGTTGCCATTCGTCTCGCCGCAGCCGCATTCTTTACACATAATCTGATTCTCCTTTGATCATACTGAATGAAATGGAACTTCTGACCAGCCGGCCCTTATTTCTGGACTTTCGGTGGCTCGACTTCGTTCGCATCCTTCGGGACATGCTCGAGGAATTTCACACCCGAGAACATCGAGGATGCCTCGCCCTCTGCCTCCATGATGTCGGCACGCAGGACCATGTAGACATGGCCGATGGCGAAGACGATGATGAGCCAGGCAAAGATGTGATGCACCCAGTGCGTCATCATCTCGCCGCCCAGGACAACATTGACCCAGCCGAACAGGATGCCGCCGATATTCGACGGCTCAGTCATATAGTACATCGCGAAACCCGTGAGGATCTCGACGAGTACCATACCGTAAAGCCCGGCATACGATGCACGCGCCAGCGGGTTGCGCAGGAACGGTGCATGGTGCGGTTTCAGAAGCATGTAGTGGAGCGCAACGTCGATGGTCTCACTGTAGAAGTGGCCTTCCCAAACGCGCGGGAAAAGACGGTCGCCCTTGTTCACGATAAATCCGTAGATGCGCAGGATAAACGCTGCACAGAACGCAAATGCCGCGATAAAGTGGATATTTCTTACCCAGTCCATGGACATGGAAGTGTAGGTTGGTTCGATGCCCAACACGGTTACCGGTTTCGTGACCAGTAACCCTGTGACGAAGAGCACGATGATTGCCAGCACCATGATCCAATGGAAAATCCGCAGATACGGACTGAACAGGTAGTAGATTTTACGTTTTTCTTCCTTCATTCTACTGTTCCCTTCCTTTCCATCCGGTAGCCCGGCTTATTTCTCAACGTGCGTGCCAGAATACGGATCGGTGGTGATGACGTTTATCTTCTCGCCCTTGGCATTGAACATATGCGTAGCACAAGCCATGCACGGGTCGAAGGAACGGACGACCTTGACAATCTCGAGCGGCTTGTCCGGAACCTTGACCTGCGTGTCCATCATAGCCATCTCATATGCGCCGTGGCCGGCCTTGTCATCACGCGGGCAAGCGCTCCAGGTCGTCGGAACGATGCACTGGTAGTTGTCCGTCTTGCCATCCTTGATGGCGATGTAGTGGGACAGCGCGCCGCGCGGAGCCTCGTAGATGCCGACGCCCTCGCACTCTTTCGGCCAGGTCGACGGATCCCATTTCTCGTTGGAAGCGACTTTCGTATCGCCGGACTTGATGTTGGCGATGAGCTTGTCGAAGAAGTACTTGTTGATCTCGGCAGCCAGCTGGCAGTCGAGCGCACGGGCAGCCGTACGGCCGACCATCGTCGGGAGCCAGACTTCCGGAGCCAGGCCGAGTACCTTCGATACCGCATCGATCTGATCCATCATCATCTTCTCTGCCCAGGTCAGCTCACCGAGCAAGCCCTTCTTGGCCTTGACATAGATGATGATATAGCGGGCCAGCGGACCGACCTCGCAAAGCTTGCCATTCCATTTCGGCGTCTTGAGCCAGGAGTACTTGCCCGTCTCATTGAGAGCCTTCCACTCCGTAGCCGTACCCTCTTTCGGGCCCGTGTATTTCGGCGAGGTGACGCCATCCCACGGGTTCAGTGCATCTTCGCTCTTGGCCGGATACTCGTACCAGGAGTGGTCGACGCTCTCCGTGAAGACCTTGCGGTTTGCAAAATCCTCGCCGTTGACCTCGGTGACCTTGCAGCCAGCGAGCCCCTTGCCGAAGTCCTCGACAACGCCATTGCAGCGGATCAGCAGGTTCTTGAAGAAACCGCCGTTCTTCGTGCCGCTGAACGGCTCTTCCGGATAAGCGCCATAGCCGAGCACGCAGGTCTTGGCCATACCGCCGCCATCGACGCGGCCAGCCTTGACATAAGCGGAGCCGATAGCCAGGAGATCCGGCAGATAGTAGTTGTTGACCAGCGAGCGGCCCATGTTGATGGCGCGGTCGACGATGTCGAGACGGGCCGTATTGACCGGTGCGTTGCCATCTTCCATCGAGATGGAGCACGGCATACCGCCGACAACATAGTGCGGATGCGGGTTCTTGCCGCCGAAGATGACGTGCGGCGTGACGAGCTCACGCTGCTTGTCGAGCATCTCGAGATAATGAGCTACAGCCAGCAGATGAACCTCTGGCGGCAGCAGCTTGTAGTCCGGATGATCCCACCAGTTCGCCGAGAAGATACCGAGCTGGCCGCTCTCGACGATGGCCTTGACCTTTTCCTTGATCTGCTTGAAATACTGCGGCGTAGCTGCCGGGAAATCATGCTCATAGGCCTCTGTCACCGACGTGCCCGGTGCACGGAACGGCAGCGTATAGTCTTTCAGCAGCGTGTTCTGCAGGTTAGCCGTAGCGATATCATCCGCAGCCAGTGCCTCAACCGGGCTGACCCAGTCCAGGGCATGCAGATGATAGAAATGGACGATATGGTCCTGCACCGTCAGCGTAGCTGCCATGATGTTGCGGATATAGTTGGCGTTCTTCGGGATCGTGATGCCCAGCGCATCCTCTACCGCGCGGACAGCACCCAGTGCATGGGCCGTCGTGCAGACGCCGCAGATGCGCTGGATATATGCCCAGGCATCACGCGGGTCACGGTCTTTCATGACGAGCTCAAGGCCGCGCCATGCCGTACCAGACGAAAGGGCATCGGTTACTTTGCCCGTTGCTTCATCAACCTGAACCTCGACGCGAAGATGACCTTCGATACGGGTTACTGGATCTACTACTACGTGTTTCATTTATTCACCTGCTCCCTCATTCTTCTTTTCATCAGCGATACGTTTCTTCTTCTGGACGACGCTGGCAGCGGCATGGCCAGCTACGCCAACAGCCGTAGCGGCAGCCATGACGGCACCGATCTGGTCGACATCACCGATCGGCTGGCCGAATTTCGGCAGGCGCTCGGTCATCGCACCGTCATCCCAGAAGTGCGCATTGGAGCAGCCGATGCACGGAGCACCGGACTGGATCGGATAGCTCATGCCCTGGAACCAGCGCAGGTTGCCGCAGGAGTTGTACGTCTCCGGGCCACGGCAGCCCAGCTTGTAGAGGCACCAGCCAGCTTTAGCCCCAGCATCATCGAAGCTCTCGGCGAACATGCCGGCATCGAAGAACGGACGGCGATAGCAGGTATCATGGATACGATTGCCATAGAACTGTTTCGGACGGCCCTCGCCATCAAGCGGCGGTACCGTACCAAAGAGGGCGACATGCATGACGACACCCGTCATGACCTCCGGAATCGGCGGACAGCCCGGTACATTCACGACCGGCGTGCTGCCAGCGAACTGGGCAATGCCCGAGGATCCCGTCGGATTCGGCTTCGCGGCTTGGATACCACCAGATACTGCGCACGTGCCATAGGCGATGACTGCCGCAGCATTCTGAGCCGCATGCTGCAGCGTATGCGTGAACGTATGGCCGCCGGACATACAGTAAACACCGTTGTCCTTCGTGCAGGCAGCACCCTCGACGCAGAGGATATACTGACCCTTGTACTTCTGGATGGTCTCCTCGAGATGCGCCTCGAAAGGCTCGCCACTTGCTGCACTCAGTAGGTGGTCGTACTCGAGGGCGATCTGGCTCAGCACCAGATCGGATGCCAGGGGTGCACCCGAGCGGATGAACGACTCATCGCAGCCCGTGCACTCATGGCCATGGATCCAGACAACGACCGGCAGCGGTTTCTTCTCCGCAGCCTCAACGACTTTGGACACCTGGTCCGTGCTGAGTCCCATCAGAGACGTCAGCGCCACGCAGCTCTTGACGAACGTGCGGCGGCTCATGCCTTTTTTGAGATATAAATCCCACATACTCTCCCGTTTGTCCACTTTTTTACCTCCTCATGTTATCCTTGCGGATACTTGCGATAGAATCCCTCAGGCTGGTGGCTCAATACCAGCCGGCAGAAGGTCCCTACATAGTGAATACCCTTATTATACGCTAAAAAATAATAAAAAGCTATATCTATTCCGAATAGTATTCACTATTAATGTCGTTTATGGTATCATCACAAGAGCGCAAGAATATCCTTAATATAGTTTGGCTCGTTACTGCTATATTTCGCGATGTCCTGTTTTTTTCCTGCTATTTTCCCCGATAAAATAATACGAAATAAACAAAAAAGGCCAGGCAACTGCCTGACCTGAATCGTCGATGGTGGAGACGAAGGGGATTGAACCCTCGACCCCCAGATTGCGAACCTGATGCTCTCCCAGCTGAGCTACGTCCCCATCCGTACTGCCTGCGGGCTATCCCCCGCAAACACTATTCAGTATAGTACTTTCATTTGAAAATTTCAAGCCCTTTTGTCAGATCCATCGGCTGCCCGTCAAGCACAGCCTCGCAGAGCTGCTCCCCCACATAACGCAGCTTGAGGGAGAAGCATGTGGAGCGCGTCTCCAGCAGGCGGAAAAAGATCTTGTCGCCCTCCCAGACCGGCAGCCCGTAGACCTTGTCCTTGGCGATCCACTCCAGGGTGCCCTCGTTGCAGTCGCCGATCTTTCCCCTATATCCCGTGGCCGTGTAGAGGAACATGTACTCCGTCTGCCAGCGGTCGGAGATGAAGGTGATGACACCGCGCAGCCGGTAATCCGTAAGCACCAGCCCCGTCTCCTCCCGGCACTCGCGCAGAAGGCACTCCTCCGGGCTCTCATCGGGCTCGAAGTGCCCGCCGATGCCGACCCATTTATCCTTGTTGATATCGTGCTGCTTCTTGACGCGATGCATCATGAGATACTGGCCATCGCGCTCGATATAGCAGAGCGTCGTCTGGTTGCTCTTCGCCATCGTCATGCCTTCCCTCCATCCTTCAGGACTTCATTCATGCTGCCTGTGCGGTAGCCGCACAAATCCAGTGTCACATAGGAAAAACCCAGGCGGCGGAATTCTGCCGTCACCTGCTCGCGCAGCCCTGCGGCAAGGAAACGCTCGATATCCGCCGGCAGCAGCTCGATGCGCGCGAGGCTGCCATGCTGGCGCACACGGAACTGCCGGAACCCCTGCGCCATAAGATATTCTTCCGCGCGATTGACGGCCGCCAGCTTCGCCGCCGTAAGCTCCTCACCATAGACGAACCGCGAAGCCAGGCAGGCAAACGAAGGCTTATCCCAGGTAGCCAGCCCCATTTCTGCGGACAGATCACGGATATCCTGCTTCGTCATCCCTGCCGCATGCAGCGGGCTCACGATACCGAGCTCCCGCAAGGCCCGCCGCCCGGGGCGGTAATCGCCATCGTCATCAAGATTCGAGCCATCGACGACGCAGCTTAGCTGCTCGTCTGCCGCCATGGCGACGAACTGGCTGAACAACGCGTGTTTGCAGCGATAGCAGCGATCGGCAGGATTATGGCCGATACCCTCGATAGCCAGCACATCAAAATGCTGCACGATATGGCGCACGCCCTGCGCCTGGCAGAACGCCGCCGCCCCCTCGACATCGCGCGCAGGCACGAAGTCTGAGCCAGCCGTGAACGCCACGCAGCGATCGCCCAGGGTATCATGCGCCACCTTGAGCAGGAACGTCGAATCGACGCCTCCCGAGAAGGCCACCGCCACCGACCCCAGCTCCCGCAGATGCTGCTGCAGCGCAGCCAGTTTCCTCTGTAAATCCTCACGCATATCTATCGTCACCTTTCTGTTCATTGATCTGCTCCAGGCAGCTGCCGGTCCTGCAGACACGCCTCAAAACCATGTGCCGGCCAGAGCTTGTACTGTTTGTCACAGAGCATGCCCTGCACCTCGGCTGGCAATCCCTCCAGGAAAGCCTGCCCCTGGACGGGGCCCAGGACGAACACCGTCGTCGTCAGCAAATCGGACAGCATGCCGGCATCTGCACAGCTGCCCGCGACAACGATGGTCGCACTCATCGCCGCATTCTGCGCTGGTGCACCGGTACGCGGATCGATGATATGATGATACCGCACCCCATCCTGCTCGAAATAGCGCTCATAGTCGCCCGAAGTCGAAAGCGCCGCATCGCCAAGCGGCACGACAGCCAGCCTAGTATCCTTGTCTTCCGCACGCGGATCACGGATACCAATACGCCAAGGCTGCCCTTTATCATTCCGCCCCAAAGCATAGAGCGAACTGGCTCCCAGATTGATAAGCCCGTCCTTGATGCCATGCTGCGCATAAATCCTGCGCACTTCATCAAGCGCATAGCCCTTGGCAATACCGCCCAAATCAAGGCACATGCCCGCTTCCATAAGACGGGCACTCTGCGTCTGCGGCAGAAGTTCCAGTTTCTGCCAGCCGACCTTGGCCCGCGCCGCGGCGATCTCCGCCGCCGACGGCACACGCGCCCGCTCCGTGCCGATGCCCCAGAGCTCCACCAGCGGCCCTGCCGTGACATCCCAGGCTCCGCCCGAGCGCTCGCTGTACTGCTGCGAAACCGCCAGCATATGATAGACCTCTGGATGCAGCTTCACCCACTGGCCATTGCCAGCAGCCGCCGCAAGTTTCACCAAATCACTATCTGCACCAGCAGGACTAGCCATGGCCTCAAGCTCACGCAGCCGCGCTACGCCCTCGCTCACAGCCGCCTCAGCCTCCGGCCCCGTCGCCGTCAGCGTCGCCACCGTATCCATAACCAGCACCGTCTGCCGCACAGGCTCCTGCCGCCCGCAGCCAGCAAACACCACACATACCAAAACAAAAGCCAGCACACCAGCTGCCCGCCATCTACCAGCCATCACTCCGCCCCTCTCCCGGCCCCGCCGATTCATTCTTCCATTATACCGCAACAAAACAGTTTTTGCCGCAGGCA
>NZ_VTOZ01000036.1:0-30740 GCF_008271345.1 Pseudoselenomonas caprae | reverse complement strand
TTTTTTCATGCCCATTTATCCTCAGAGGGTCTGCAGGAGTTCCTGGACTTTGGCCAGATACTCTTCACGGCTGAAGGTGAATACCTCCCCGGTCTTGCGGACCTTGACCTCGATCTGGCCTTCTTCGACAGCCTTCGGGCCGATGACCACACGCACCGGATAACCGATCAAGTCGCAATCGGCAAACTTGACGCCAGCACGTTCCTTGCGGTCGTCGAGCAGCGTATCGATACCTGCCTGACGGCACTCGCCATAGATGGCCTCCGCATACTGGAGCTGTTCTTCCTTCTTGGCATTGACAGCGACAACAACCACCTCGAACGGAGCGATAGCCCGTGGCCAGATGATGCCCTGCTCATCGTTGTTCTGCTCAATGGCAGCGGCCATCGTACGGCCGACGCCGATGCCATAGCAGCCCATATAAAGCGGCTGTTCTTTGCCCTTCTCATCGAGGAACGTTGCCCCCATGGCCTGCGAATACTTCGTGCCCAACGTGAAGACCTGCCCAGCCTCAATGCCGCGCGTCATCGTCAGCGGTGCCCCGCAGCGCGGGCAGGCATCGCCTTCCTTGACCATGCGCAGATCCGTGACCACAATGCTCGCCTGCGTGAAATCACGCTGTGGATTGACATTCTTATAGTGATGATCTGCCTCGTTCGCACCAGCAACAGCGTTGGCCATATTCATGACAGTCGGATCGACGAGGATCAGCGTGCCCTCCTTGATGCCGATGGGGCTCATGAAGCCTGGGCAGCCGCCCACTGCCTTGATGGCGTCATCGTCAGCCATGCGCAGGTCAAGCGCACCCTCGAGCTGGTTGATGACCTTGACCTCGTTGACCTCATGATCGCCGCGGACAAATGCCAGCACGAGCTGATCCGCATCGCTCTGATACGCGACAGCCTTGATGGTCTTTTCTGCCGGCACCCCGAGGAATTTTGCCAGTTCCTCAATCGTATCCGCCCCCGGCGTCGCCACCTTCTCCAGTGGCAGAGCCTCTTCCGCTGCCGCTGCGATTGGTGCCAGCTCAGCCTTTTCATCACTGGCTGCATAGTCGCATGCCGTACAGTAAGCAATATTGGACTCACCAGCATCAGCCAGGACCGTGAACTCGTGAGAATGACCGCCACCGATGGCACCGTTATCGGCCTCGACCGGACGGAACTTGAGTCCCATGCGGGTGTAGATGTTCGTGTAAGCATCGTACATCTTCTGGTAGGACTCATTCATACCCTCGATGTCCTTATCGAAGGAGTAGAGGTCTTTCATGATGAACTCACGGCTGCGCATCAAGCCAAAACGCGGACGGCGCTCATCGCGGAACTTATCCTGGATCTGGTACAGCATGAGCGGCAGCTGCTTGTAGCTGCGTACCTCATCACGGACGAGTTCCGTCATCATCTCCTCGTGCGTCGGTCCCAGGCAGAAGTTGCGGCCATGACGATCCTTGATGCGCATCATCTCATCGCCATAAGCAGCCCAGCGGCCGCTTTCCTCCCAAAGCTCCGCCGGCTGCAGGATTGGCATGCCGACTTCCTGGCCGCCAGCAGCATCCATCTCCTCGCGGATGATTGCCTCGATCTTGCGGATGACACGCCAGCCCAGCGGCAGGAAGTTATACATACCGCCTGCGACCTTGCGGATCATGCCAGCACGGTACATCAACTGATGGCTGACAATCTCGGCCTCTGCCGGCGTATTGCGAAGTGTTGGTGCATATAAATTACTTGCTCTCATTTTTGTCTGCGTTCCTCCAAAATTGCGTCGATTTCCTTGAACAATTCATCGACGAGTATATTCTCAGGTACCTTGCGGATGATTTCGCCCTTGCGGAAGATAAGTCCTTCCCCATTGCCGCCGGCAATGCCGACATCCGCCCCCCGGGCTTCGCCCGGCCCATTGACGACACAGCCCATCACGGCGACATCGATGGGATCCTTGATCCCATCAAGTTTCTTTTCCACCTGAGCGGCGATTGCGGGCAGGTCGATGCTCGTCCGGCCACAGGTCGGGCAAGCGACCAGCGTCGGGCCATATTCCTTGAGCCCCAGCGACTTCAGGATCTCATTGGCTACCTTGACCTCGACGACAGGATCGCCCGTCAGCGAGATGCGGAAGGTATCGCCAATGCCCTCGGCGAGCAGCGCACCGATACCGACAGCCGATTTGATGATTCCCGTATTGACCGTTCCCGCCTCGGTTATGCCAAGGTGCAGCGGATAATCGACAGTCTCGCTCATCAAGCGGTAGGCCGCCAAAGTCAGCGGCACATCATGCGCCTTGAGAGAAATTTTCATGTCATGGAAATCAAGGGCTTCGAGGATGCGGATATGCTGCATAGCCGACTCGACGAGCGCCTCCGGCGTGATCGCACCATATTTCGCCAGGATCTTCTTATCCAGCGACCCCGCGTTGACGCCGATGCGGATAGGGATATGCTTCGCCTTGGCAGCCTGCACGACTGCCTTGACCTTTTCCTCGCCGCCAATATTGCCTGGGTTCAGCCGCAATGCCGAAATCCCCTGCTCGATCGCCTCCAGCGCGAGCTTGTAGTCAAAATGGATATCGGCGACCAGCGGCACCTCCACCGCCCGGATGATATTGCCGAGATTCTTGGCTGCCTCCATATCCGGCACAGCCAGCCGGACAATATCACAGCCAGCCGCTTGCAGCGCCTTGATCTGCGCTACGGTCGCCTCGGTATCCGTCGTCTTCGTATTACACATCGACTGCACCGAAATCGGTGCACCGCCGCCAATCACAACCGGCCCGATATGGATCTGGCGGGTATGCTTGCGTTTCATCATCTATAGTCAGCCTCCCGTAAAGATGCGTACAATATCGTTCTTGGTGGCGAGGATCATCAAGAGAATCAACAGGACTATGCCGATCTTCTGCGTGTACTCCAGCGCCTTCGGCCCCATCGGTTTGCCCCTGACGGCCTCGACACAAAGGCCAGCGAAATGGCCGCCATCCAACGCCGGGACGGGCAGCAGATTGACGATGCCCAGATTGAGGCTCAGGAAAGCCGCAAAATTCAGCAATGGCACAAAGCCCATCTGCGCCACCTCGCCAGCCATCTGGGCCACACCGATCGGTCCGGCCAGCTCGGAACCCGAAAGCTCGAGCAGGATCTTATAGAGTGCATCAAGCATCATGACAAGGATGGCCCCCGTCTTCTGCACAGCCAGCTGCAGGGATTCCAGCAGCCCTGGCATGCGGGTATCCACCGAGCTCATGACACCGACCATGGCCTTTTTCGCCTTATCGTCATAGACCGGCGTCATGGTCGCCGAAAACTGCTGCTCGCCACGCTGGACGACCAGCTCGACCGGCGTCCCCGTGTTGTCCTTGATGACATCGACGAACTCCGTCCATTTGCTGATGCTCTGCCCATTGAGGGACAGCACCCGGTCCCCAGCCTGCAGGCCAGCTTCGGCAGCCGGCTTGCCCTCCATGACCGTCCCGAAGACGGGATCTGGATTTGGCGTGCTGACACCCGCAAAGAAAAAGATGCCAAAGAACAGGATCACCGGCAGGATGAAATTCATCGTCGAGCCGGCCAGGATGACAATCATGCGCGACAGCACCGGCTTCGCGCAATAGCCACGCTCCCCCGCGTCGTTATCGGCCGGATTCATCCCGGCGATATCGTTGAAGCCGCCGAGGGGAATCACCCGCAGCGAGTACTCGGTCTCTCCCCAGCGATGGCTGATGAGTTTCGGCCCGAAGCCGATGGCAAATTCATCTACGCGCATTCCCGTAAGTTTCGCCGTAATAAAATGTCCCAGTTCATGGACCAGTACCAACAGACCAAAAACAAAAATAGCTGCTGCTATCGTCAAAACCATAAAAACACCTGCCTGTTATTTCGTCAGCAGGGACGCCGCGAAGTCGCGGGCCCAGCGATCTTCCTCAAACAATTCTTCCAGCGTTGGTTCCATGATGCATTCGCGTTTCATCATCGTCTGCTCGATGATGTCATAAATATCGAGGAACTTGATGCCACCCTTCAGGAATGCACCAACAGCAATTTCATTGGCCGCATTGAAAATACAGGGCATACTGCCGCCCATCTCACCGGCCTCATAAGCAAATTTCAGCCCCTTGAAGGTATCCGTATCCGGTTCAGCAAAGGTCAAGTCCTTCATCTTCCAGAAATCGAGACGCTCAAACTGCGAATCCGTGCGCTCCGGATACGTCAATGCATACTGGATCGGCAGCTTCATATCCGTGGAGCCAAGCTGAGCGATGACCGCACCATCATGGAACTGCACCATCGAATGCACGATGCTCTGCGGATGCACGACCACCTGGATCTGATCGTAACGCATGCCATAGAGCCATTTGGCCTCGATGACCTCAAGTCCCTTGTTGACGAGCGTCGCAGAATCTACCGTGATCTTCTGCCCCATGTTCCAAGTCGGATGTGCCAGCACCTGATCGCGTGTCGCATCCTTGAGGTCCTCCCGCTTCATGCCACGGAAGGGGCCGCCCGAACAAGTCAGCAGCAGCTTCTCCACCGTAGCGAGCCGCTCTCCCTGCAAGCACTGGAAGAATGCACAATGCTCACTGTCGACCGGCAGGATGGACACGCCCTGCTCCTTGGCACGGCGCATGACAATCTCACCGGCTACGACGAGGGTTTCCTTGTTCGCCAAGGCAATGTTCTTCTTGGCCTCCAAAGCCTTCATCGTCGGCTCCAAACCGGCAAAGCCCATCATCGAAGTCACTACCGTATCAACTTCAGTAACCGCAGCTGCATCGATAAAAGCCTGCCGGCCACCAGCCAACTTGGTAGGGCCGCTGTAACGGCTCTTTAAACGGTTATATGCCGCTTCATCGGATAAAACCGCAAGTTCCGGCTCAAATTCACGAATCTGCTTTTCGAGCAGTTCATCACTAGCATTTGCCGCCAGCACTGAGATATGGAATAACTCCGGATGGCTGCGCACCACATCCAGCGTCTGGGTGCCAATCGACCCAGTCGAACCTAATACTGCAATATTTTTCATCGCCGAATCTCCTTACTTCTTACTTCATCGCCAGACCGACGAACTTGACAAAATAATAGACCAATGGCGCCGTAAACAGCACGCTGTCAAAACGATCCCAGATGCCACCATGGCCTGGGATGATGCTGCCCGAATCTTTGATGCCCGTATAGCGCTTAGCCACCGATTCCACCAGATCTCCGAGCGTTGCCAGGACAGCAATGGCCAGTCCCAGGATAGCCATCTCCTGCACCGGCAGGGCAAAGAAGATGCCCAGCCCCGCCACAGCTGCCGTCGTACCGACGAGAGAGCCGAGAAAGCCCTCGACGGTCTTGTTCGGACTGATGCTGGGACAGAGCTTGTGCCGGCCAATGGCCGACCCCGTGAAATAAGCGAACGTATCGCTGGCCCAGGTGCCGATGAACATGATCCAGATCAAGGCACAGCCGAACTCGAAATCGCCCAGCTGCGTCGGGATCAGCCGTGTCTCCGGCCAGTCGCGCAGCATGACCATGTAGGCAAACGGGAAGCCGATATACAAGATCCCTGTCACGGAAGTGACTGCATCCATGATGCTCACCGAACCGCGGAGCAGCACGCTTTCGAGCAGGACTATCGCTACGATGAGTGTCGCGGCTGCCACCATGAGCTCAACATTCCCCTGCCAGCCTGTATACCAAAGGGCAGCGACGCCTAAGAATCCCGTCAATAAAGTCAGTCCCATGCCACGCTCACCGAATGCCCGTGCATACTCAAACCAGGCAATAAGCCCCAGCACCAAGGCAAAACCAGCAAACAAGGTACCGCCCGTCTGGATGACATACGCAGCCAAAGCAATACCGATAAGACCTGTTATTATTCTTGTAATCAATACTAACGCTCCTAATCCTTATTTTTCCTCCGGCTTCGTAAGCCCGCCGAAGCGGCGGTCACGGCCTGCATAGTCTACCATGGCTTCAACGAAGCACTCAGGCGTGAAGTCCGGCCAATTCGTATCCGTGAACCAGAACTCAGCGTAGGCCGCCTGCCACAGCAGGAAATTCGACAAGCGCTGGTCACCGCTCGTGCGGATCACGAGATCGACTGGCAGGTTGCCCTGCGTGTCCAGCGCAGATTCGATGACCGTCTCATCAATCTGCTCCGCCGCCAGCTCGCCAGCCTGCACCCGCCGGACGATGGACTGGACACTGCGGACCAGTTCATCCTGGCCACCGTAATTCACTGCTACGTTGAATTTCACGCCCGTATTGTCCTGCATGAGCTCCTCAGCCTCGCGCATCTGTTTCTGCAGCGATGCTGGCAGACCTTCGATGCGGCCGATGAAATGGATCCGGACGTTGTCCTCATGCATCTCCTGCAGTTCCTTCTTGAGGTACTCGGAAAAGAGGTTCATAAGGAACTCGACCTCTGTATGCGGCCGCTTCCAATTCTCCGTCGAAAAGGCATAGACCGTCAGCGCATCGAGCTTCAAGCCGATAGCCGTCTTGAGGATGTTCTTGAGCGTTTTGACACCAGCGGTATGCCCAACTGTACGCATCGCCCCCTGCCCTTGTGCCCACCGTCCATTGCCATCCATGATGATGGCCACGTGACGCGGCAATTTTTTCCAGTTAATTTCTGCGAACAATGGTGAATCATGTGCCGGAATGGTAAAATCGTCAGTAGTTACAACAGCTCGGCCGATTTTACCCAAAATCTTCTTAATCATATTGTAATCCCTCATTTCAGGATTTTACGTTTCCCAAAATATAAGAACAAGCCCCTCTTCCGTCAAGCCGTAAGAGGGGCCCATTCCCAATGGAACCTAACGTTCCCTCATGCGTCAGGGAGCCTCGATAGCGGATACCGGGCAGCCAGCAGCGCAAGCGCCGCACTCTACGCATTTGTCTGCATCGATTTCATAATGCTCAGCACCTTCGCTGATAGCCTCAACCGGGCAAGTAGCAGCACAGGAACCGCACGAAATGCAGTCATCGTTGATCTTGTATGCCATGTCTAGACACCTCCTTCGCTCATTTCTTCTGCTTAGCCACGAGGGTCACAAGCAGAGTGCCGTCAGCAAGACTGCGCTCACGGACGACATAAAGACAGCTCGAATCTGTCTTGAAAAAATCACGCGTTGGGCATGATATTTCCGTCTGGAAATGAGTCCCTGCCTGCCGGAGCAGCTGCTCCGCCTCCGCCCAGGGACGGCCGATCACATCCGAAGCCATATCAGACTTCCATGACCTCTTTCTCTTTAGCATCCTTCGTCGTGTCGACAAGCTTGATGTATTTGTCGACAAGCTTCTGCATGCTCTCCTGGCCGCGCTTGGAATCATCCTCCGTGATTTCCTTGGCTTTCTCCAGCTTCTTGATTGCGTCATTGCCATCGCGGCGGACATTGCGGATGGCTACTTTCGCTTCCTCAGCCTTCTTGTTGACCGACTTGACGAGCTCCTGACGGCGCTCCTGGGTCAGCGCCGGGATAGCCAGGCGGATAGCCGTGCCATCCGAGTTTGGCGACAGGCCGAGGTCAGATTTCATGATAGCGACCTCGATGTCATGCAGGATGGATTTCTCATACGGCTGGATGATGATCATGCGCGGCTCCGGAACCGAAACCTTGGCGATCTGGTTGACCGGCGTCGGTGCACCATAGTAGTCCACCGTGACCTTGTCGAGCAAGGACGGCGTAGCACGGCCAGCACGCAGCGTAGCGAATTCGCGTTTGAGCGCCTCGATGGATTTCTGCATGCGTTCCTCATGGGAAGCAAGGATATCTTTGATCATTATTCATTACCTCCTACCGTCGTGCCGATCTCTTCACCCAGAGCGGCCTTGACGATGTTTTTGTGTTCATCAATGTTGAATACAACCAAGGGGATCTTGTTGTCCATGCACAGGCTCGTAGCCGTCGTGTCCATGACCTGCAGCCCACGGTTGATGATTTCGATGTACGAAAGCGTATCGAACTTCTTCGCATCCGCATTCTTGTTTGGATCCGAGTCATAGATGCCGTCCGTCCCCTTCTTGGCCATGAGGATGACATCTGCCTCGATTTCAGCAGCGCGCAGTGCAGCCGTCGTGTCTGTCGAGAAATACGGATTGCCCGTGCCAGCACCAAAAATGACGACGCGGCCCTTCTCCATGTGACGGATAGCCTTGCGGCGGATATAGAGCTCAGCGACCTGACGCATCTCGATAGCCGTCTGCACACGCGTATCCACATCCAGCTTCTCCAAAGCATCCTGCAACGCCAAAGCATTCATGACTGTCGCCATCATGCCCATGTAGTCAGCCGTAGCGCGATCCATGCCCTTAGCCGAACCAGCAAGGCCACGCCAGATATTGCCACCGCCTACGACAACTGCAACGTCGACGCCATGCTCGCGGACCTTCTTGATCTGCACGGCAATATCTTCAACGACAGACGGATTGATACCGAAGCCCTGGTCGCCTGCCAGCGATTCCCCGCTGAGTTTTAGGACTACACGTTTATACTTTGCTGTTTCCAAAACAATTAACCTCCATCCAGGCATCACTGTACCCGATTCAAACTCATACTGCATCTATTATACATGAAAACGCGATGCGAAACAATGTTTCTCCCCGCCGATTTGCCCTTTTCACGAAAAAAGGAGCACATCCTGGCGGATGTACTCCCGTAAATGCATTTCCTGGTGGGAAATGGCTTATTTCATCTGTGCAGCAACCTCAGCAGCGAAGTTCTCTTCTTTCTTCTCGATACCTTCGCCGAGCTGGAAGCGCGTGAATGCCGTAACCTTGGCATCGCCGAGGACGTCTTTGATCGTCTTCTCGGAATCTTTGACGAATACCTGCTCGTTCAGGCAGACTTCTTTGTAGAATTTGTTGATGCGGCCCTCAACCATGCGCTCGATGATGTTGGCCGGTTTGCCCTCTTCCTCAGCCTGCTTACGGAGGACTTCCTTCTCATGCTCGAGGGAAGCAGCGTCAACACCAGCGCGATCGATAGCCTGCGGAGCAGCTGCAGCGATCTGCATAGCGATATCCTTGCCGAGTGCCTCGTCGCCAGCCGTCAGCTCAACGAGGACACCAATCTTGCCGCCCATGTGGATGTAGCTTGCCACACGGCCTTCCGTCTCATAGCAAGCGAAACGGCGCAGGGAGATTTTCTCACCGATCGTAGCCGTAGCTTCCGTGATGAGGTCAGAAACCTTCTTGCCCTCGATCTCGCTGTTGTTCAGCGCGTCGAGATCTGCCGGTTTCGTCTCAACGATGTGCTTGGAGATCTTAGCCGTCAGCGCCTTGAACTGCTCATTGCCAGCAGCAAAGTCCGTCTCGCAGTTGATCTCGACAACAGCGCCGACCTTAGCGTCCTCGCTGACATATGCAGCGACAGCGCCCTCAGCAGCAACGCGGCCAGCTTTCTTCTCAGCTTTGGCGATGCCTTTCTCGCGCAGGAAGTCGATTGCCTTCTCCATGTCGCCATCGACAGCCGTCAGAGCTTTTTTGCAGTCCATCATGCCTGCGCCCGTTTTCTCGCGCAGTTCTTTTACCAGTGCAGCAGTGATTGCCATTTACTTCTTCCTCCTAAAATCAGCTTGGATTTCATAATGAATAACGGGGTAAGGGATAATTATTCCCTTACCCCGTCATGATTTCTCGTAGTGAGTCTGGATTACTCAGCAGCTTTCGTCTCAGCAGCCTCGCCATCCTGGCCCTGACGGCCTTCGAGGACAGCGTCAGCCATGCGGCCCGTCAGCAGTTTGACGGCACGGATAGCATCGTCGTTGCCCGGGATGACATAGTCGATCTCATCCGGATCGCAGTTCGTGTCAACGATAGCAACGATAGGAATATTGAGCTTGCGAGCCTCAGCAACAGCGATACGCTCTTTGCGCGGATCGACGATGAAGAGAGCGCCCGGCAGCTTGTTCATGTCTTTGATACCGCCGAGGTATTTCTCGAGTTTCTCCATCTCATGGCGGAGAACCTGTACTTCTTTCTTCGTGAGGACTTCGAACGTGCCATCAGCTTCCATAGCCTCGAGCTCTTTGAGACGGGCAACACGCTTCTGGATCGTCTGGAAGTTCGTCATCATGCCGCCGAGCCAACGCTCGTTGACATAGAACATGTTAGCGCGCAGGGACTCCTCTTTGATAGCCTCCTGAGCCTGTTTCTTCGTGCCGACGAAGAGGATGTTCTTGCCTTCTTCAGCAACGCTGCGAAGGAATGCATAAGCCTCGTCAACTTTCTTGACGGTCTTCTGCAGGTCGATGATGTAGATGCCATTGCGCTCCGTGAAGATGTATTTAGCCATCTTCGGGTTCCAACGGCGGGTCTGATGTCCGAAGTGGACACCTGCTTCAAGTAACTGTTTCATGGAAATAACTGCCATGTTGGTGCACCTCCTGTTTTTTTCTTCTGAGCTCCTCATCTTCTGCACCACCCTGTATCAGGGCACAGGGCAGATATCGGAAACCCATGCTTTTTATTACACCGTGAGATATTATATCATGGGCAAATAGAAAAAAGCAATCCTTAAAACAAAAAATTTTGTCCTATCCCTACAAAAACCTATTCCCCATAATCAGTCTTCAAATTGCAGTTTGTAAATTACCGTGTTTTTATTCGAGAAAAGCCGCGCCGCCGGGCAGGGGAGTACCAACGCTTCACTTAGATGCTTTGCTAAAAATATTTTTTGCCTTTAACTAAGCATTGAAAAAGTTCCCAAACGCGCTACGCTTGAACGGTGTGAATTTTTCAACGGAATGTGTAGGCAAAAAATATTTTCTTCACGCAAACCATCAATGTTACGCTTATGGTACTCCCCTGCCCGGCGGCTTCGTTTCAGCAATAGCCCAAATGAATCTTCAACCTGCTAATACGTTAGTGTGTATCATTCTGTGCCTAGGACAGTCGCTCCAGATAGAAAGAAGCACTCCCCCGTTCGCCCCTATCATCCGCATGAGCAGGTTTGTACGAACCGTTTCTCTCGTAACAAGCACATCGATGTAATTCGTAACCTATTGCCGGAACAAAGCAGGCTTATCCAAACGTAGCAGAGGGCGGGGGCGGGTACACTTTCTTCGCAGCGGGAGCGATTTGCCCGAACGCAGTGAGGGATGGCCCGCGGGAGATAATCACTAGAACGTCTAGATGTATCGGCGTGCCGCTGGCCTGCCCGGCACATGTATCTAAGTACGTACTAAAGCAGCCGCGCGGGTCATTTAGCGGGAGCGGAGAAAAAGTGCACCCGCCCCCACCCAAGCTGAGCTGTAACGAGTTTGTTTTAACCACGTACGGACAGATAAACTGCAATTTAACAAAAGACCCGTTGACTTCTTGTAATGTCAACGGGTCTTCGTATTCATCAGACGGTCATCTCACAACTTCCGCCTTAAGCATAAATGCCAGCTATATTAAGCTGCCGCATGTTTTTTCTCTTCCTGATCCATAACAATCGTCACCGCACCATCACCAGTGATATTGAGGCAGGTACGGAACATATCGAGGACGCGGTCGATACCAGCCACCAGTGCCATGCCCTCGATCGGCAGGCCGACAGACTGCAGCACCATGGCCAGCATGATGAGGCCGGCGCCCGGGACACCTGCAGTACCGATCGAGGCCAGCGTGCCTGTCAGCACGATCATCATCATCTGGCCAGCCGTCAGGTCGATGCCGAATACGTTGGCGATGAACAGCGTGCAGACACCCATGTAAAGCGCCGTGCCATCCATATTGATCGTCGCACCGAGCGGCAGGACGAAGGATGACACCTCACGGGATACACCGAGCTTCTCCTGGCAGTTCTTCATATTGACTGGCAGGGATGCGGCGCTCGAGCAAGTCGTGAAGGCGATGAGCATCTGCTCGCTCATGCCCTTGAAGAATTCCAGCGGCGTATGTCCGCCCCAGACCTTGGCCAGCGTCGAGTAGACGGCAATCGCATGGATTGCGCAGCCAACAGCCACGCAGGCGATGACCGACATCAACGGCAGCAGTACCTTCGGGCCATTCTTGGCTACGACCGGCAACAGCAGTGCGAAGACACCATACGGTGCGAAGCTCATGACGAGGCCGATGATCTTGTAGGATACCTCTGCCCCAGCATCGAAGAATCTGACGAGCAGTTCCGCCCGCTCACCGCCGACCTTCAAGATGCCGACACCGACAAACAGCGAGAAGATGATGACCGGCAGGATCTGGGCCTTAGCCATCGCCTCGATGGGGTTGGCAGGAACCATGGCCACGAACACCTGCATGATCGATGGTGCTTCCTTGACCTTGACGGCTGCCTCACTGGCCATCTGCAGGCCCACCCCCGGATGGACAAGGCCGGCAATGCCAAAGCCGATGACGATGGCCACCGCCGTCGTGCAGAGATAGAGCAGGATCGTCTTGAGACCGATGCGTCCCAATTTCTTCGTATCACCGAGACTTGTCATACCGACGACGAGGGAGAAGAATACGACCGGTACAATCATCATCTTGATGAGATTGATGAAGATGGTGCCGATTGGCGCAATCCACCAGTTGATGAACGGCAGTCCCGGTTCACCGGCAATAAGGCCAACGACAACAGAAAGTATCAGAGCGATAAAAATCTTGATTGAAAGGTTCATAACAATCACTCCTTTGCTGGAAAATAAGATAATATGATTTCACAATCCCTCATCTGCCTTTATTATACTGATAGTTTCCATATGTGTCTACACTATACAGACATATAGGTGTTATGTGTATTGTATACATAAATAAACACCTCCCGAGGTGGATATATATCCGCCTCGGGAGGTGTTGCTTCTCATATTCAGCTCTGCTGGAGAATCGAATAGTTTTCCGGATGCATGCCAGGCTTGACGGTCACCTTGATATCTGTGCCGAATTCCGCGGCCAGGTCCATCATCAGCTGATTCGCCCGCAGCTCCTCGGCCACGGTCTCATGGACCTCGATCTCATAGCCTTCCCGCGCATGGGAACTGCGCTCCATGCGGCGGATGGCCGCCGCGATGCGGATGCTCACAGTCTCTGGCGACTCGACGCGGCCGCGCCCATGGCAGACCGGACACTCGCTGTAAATGATGCTATCGAGATTCTGCCGCGATTTCTTGCGGGTGATCTCCACGAGCCCCAGGCTCGTGATGTCGACGATGTTCGTCTTCGTGCGGTCATGACGGACATTTTCGCGCATATAGTTCAGCAGATGCTCCTTCTGCGCCTCCTTCTCCATATCGATGAAGTCGACGATGATGATGCCGCCGATATCGCGCAGGCGGATCTGCCGCAGGATCTCGGCAGCTGCCTCAAGGTTTGTCTGGTAGACCGTATCTGCAAGATTCGACTTGCCGACATATTTGCCTGTATTGACATCAATGACGGTCAAAGCCTCCGTCTTGTCGATGACGAGGAATCCGCCAGACTTGAGCTCCACTTGCCGCGCTCCAAGCTTTTCGAGCTCATCTTCGATGCCGTATTTGCGGAACAGCGGCTCTTTGCCCTCGTAGAGCTTGACCCGCTGGGCCAGATGCGGCGAGAGGAACTGCACTAGGTCGACCACCCGCTGCCAGACCTCGCGATCATCGATGAGCACCTCATCCACCTCATCGGTCAGCGAGTCGCGCACCATGCGGATGATGAGATCTGCATCGCGGAACAGCAGATTTGTTCCCTTGCCCTTGAGCTTGAAGCGCGCCATGATGGACTCCCAGAGCTTGACCAGATAGTCCACATCCGCCTTCAAGGTCTCCTCACTCTGCCCTGCCGCCACGGTGCGGATGATGAGCCCCATGCCCTGAGGACAGATGCGGCTGGCTATCTCATGCAAGCGACTGCGCTCCGCCTCATCATCAATGCGGCGCGACATGCCGATATAGGCAGCCGTCGGCATCAAGACGACGTTGCGCCCCGGCAGCGAGATATGCGTCGTGGCGCGCGGCCCCTTCGTGCCGATGGCATCCTTGATGATCTGCACGGGCAGCCGCTGGCCGATATGGATGTGCTGCACCTTCGGCAGCGCCTTAACCACATCCTGAGGCAAGCCATCGCCGATGTAAAGGAATGCGTTCTTCTCCGTCCCGATGTCGACAAAAGCCGCCTGCATGCCAGGCAGGACATTCTGCACCTGCCCCTTATAGATATTCCCTACCAGGTGTGAATGGGACGAGCGTTCCATCTCAATGGCTTCCAGCACGCCATCTTCCACCATGGCTACCCGGTTCTCTTCGGGTACACAAGTCACCAGTATGGATTTCATAAGCTCCCCCCTTTTCCCACGTGTCAGCTATATCCATTATACCAGTTCAATCAAGCGTTTGCCATGTGCAAACAGACCATTGCGCGTGATCAAGGCCTGCGAGGCATCAACGGCCAGCCCGAACTGCTGCTGGATTGCCGTCAGGATCTCGACAGGCTTGACACTGCCGGACTGGGTGATGATGATGTCCATGACCAACCGCAGCCCCGCCGCCGTCAGTTCAGCCGTGACCGGCTGCTTCATATACTGCTTCGTTTCTATTTCCCGTTTCTTCTTCGGCGTCACACGCTGCCATATCACCTCAGCCGCATCGTTGTAAGCCTTGATCGCCTTCTGGGCCTCAGCCTCACTGCCCGTATAGGGTACCGTCAAGGTATAGCGAGCCTCATCCGCCTGGGCCATGAGCGCCGGCTGCTTGCCGTGCACCTCGCGGAGCTCGCGCAGCTCGGCCCCCGGTGGCAACTGTGCCTTGAGCCGGTCAAATACCTCAGGCTGGCAGACTGGTTTTACGAGCTCGAAGTCCATGTACTCGGCCTCGCTCGTCACGCCCAGTGACAGTGCCGAAGCGAAGGAAACCTTCATATGCGGGTTGAAGCCCTCCGAATAGGCCATCGGCAGCTTGGCGCGGTCGAAGGCCCGCAAGAAGAGATTGGCATAATCGAGATGCGAGACATAGCGAAGCTCGTCGCCCTTCGTGATTTCCGCGCGGAATTTATAGAGCGTGCGCGGTTTCCCCGGGCCCTTCGGGTCGGTCTCCGGCTGCTTCGGTGCCGCTGTCTCAGTGGACAGATCCACTGGCTTGGCCTCCTTGGCATAGTCGATGACATGGACGCCGAGATTCGGGCAGATGCCACAGCCCGTGCACTTGCTACGGCGGCAGTCGATCGTAAGCGCCCCCTCCATGGCCTGCTGCCACTCGCGCAGCAGGAAATCCTTATTGACGCCCGGCGAAGTGATATCCCAGGGCAGTGCCTCGTTGAAGTCACGGGTACGCTCATTGTAATAGCTCATATCGACCCCGCACTTGTCAAAGGCAGCAAGCCAAGTGTCATGCTTATAGAGATCTGACCAGCCATCAAACTTCGCCCCATCCTGCCAAGCCTGATAGATGACCTTGCTCAGGCGGCGGTCACCACGCGCCAGGACGCCCTCGATGATCGAGAGGCGCGCATCGTGATAGTTGAAGGTAATGGCACGGTCGGTGATATTTTCCTTGAGCAGCTGCTGGCGGCGTTCAAACTCAGCAATCGGCAGCTGACCGAACCACTGGAACGGCGTGTACGGCTTCGGTACGAAGCACGAAACGGAAATCGTGACCTTGACGCCACGGCGGCCCTTGATCTCCGTATAAAGATCGACGACTTTCTTCGCGAGCTTGGCAATGCCGATGATATCTTCATCGGTCTCTGTCGGCAGGCCCATCATGAAGTAGAGCTTGACCTGTTTCCAGCCCTGACGGAACGCCGAACCACAGGCGTTCATGAGATTCTCCTCGGTGACGCCCTTGTTGATGACATCACGCAGCCGCTGCGTACCTGCCTCCGGCGCAAACGTCAGGCCAGATTTCCTGACCTGCTGCATCTTGTGCGCAAGGTCGATGGAAAAGCTGTCGATGCGCAGCGATGGCAGCGAAAAGCTGACCTTCTCGTCCTTGAAATCCTCCATGAGGTCATCGACAAGACCGCCCAAGCAGGAATAGTCCGCCGACGACAGGGACGTAAGGCTCATCTCGTCGTAACCGGATTTATCCACGAGCCCGCGCGCCATCTTCTTGAGCTTGGCTTCGGTGCGCTCGCGGGCCGGACGGTAGCAGATGCCAGCCTGGCAGAATCGGCAGCCGCGGGAGCAGCCGCGGAACAACTCGAGCATGATGCGGTTATGGACGATATCCATATACGGCACGATAGGATTCTCCACCGACATGGCCTCATCCATATCACGGCAGACACGCTTGTAGATGATGGCTTTCGCCTTTTCATCCAGCGGCGTCAAACGCTCATAATCGCCACTGGCAGCATAGACCGGCTCATAGAACGACGGCACATAGATGCCGTCCATCGTCAGCAGGCGCTCGAGGAAGCCGCGGCGGCCCCCCGGCCGGCCCGCTTTCTTCCATGCGGCCATTGCCTGGGACACCTCGACGATGACTTCTTCGCCCTCACCGACGATGAAGAAATCAAAGAAATCAGCAATCGGCTCCACGTTGTAGACACAAGGACCGCCACCCACGATAAACGGCATATCGAGCGTACGGTCCTTGGCCCAGATAGGGATCTGCGCCAGGTCGAGCATATTGAGCACATTCGAATAGATCATCTCGTATTGCAGCGAGAAGCCGAACAAATCAAAGGCAGCCAGCTCCGTATGGGTCTCCAGCGAGAACAGCGGGATGTTGCGCGCGCGCATTTCCTGCTCCATATCCGTCCAGGGCGCATAGACGCGTTCTGCGGCGATATTTGGCTGACGGTTGAGCACCTCGTACAGGATGGCAAGGCCAAGGTTGCTCATGCCGACCTCATAGACATCGGGCAGCGCCAAGGCAAACGTGCAATCCACTTTATCCCAATCTTTCTTCACGGCATTCCACTCGCCGCCAGTATAGCGGGACGGCTTCAATACGTTCTGAAGCACCTCGTGGTCAAGTCGTACCATTTTGTTCATTCCTCCATCATTCAGTTCCGAATCATTTCATTCTATCTATTATCTGTTATCTGTAAAAAAACCTTCCCCTACAGGGCGCCAGCAGGCGCGGGATGCCGGTGGCATCCCCGGAGAAGGCCTATCATTCTGCTAGAACAGCAATTTTTGTTTTCGCAATTGGATATTCAAGAGTATCGCAATCGACAGGATATTGGTCGTCAGCGAGCTGACACCGTAGCTCATGAGGGGCAGCGGAATACCTGTCACCGGCATGATGCCCAGCGTCATGCCGACATTCACCAGCACGTGGAAGGCCAGCATCGAAGTGATGCCAACAGCCAGCAGCCGCCCGAACATATCGCTGGCATCGCGCGCGATCAGCACGCCACGCCAAAGGACGACAAGGTACAGCAGCAGCAGGAACGTCACGCCAATGAAGCCGAGCTCCTCGCCGACCACGGCGAAAATGAAGTCCGTATGGTTCTCCGGCAGGAAGTTCAGCTGGCTCTGGGTGCCGCCAAACAAGCCCTTGCCGAACAGCATCCCCGACCCGATGGCTATCTTCGACTGGATGATGTGATAGCCCGAGCCCAGCGGATCGACATTCGGGTCCATGAAGACCATGATGCGCATCTTCTGGTAATCCTTGAGCACATGCCATAGCAGCGGCATCATCGCTATGCCTGCGGCAAATATCCCGCCCAACAGCCGCAGGTTTATGCCGCTGATGAAGATCATGCCGAGGAAGATCGCCATGAACACCAGCGATGTGCCCAGGTCTGGCTGCTTGAGGACCAAGAGGAAGGGCACACCGACATAGGCTGCTACTGGCAGCAGGTCATGCAGCGTGTTCAGCTTGCCAACCCGCTCCTCCAGCATCGCCGCCAGCGAGATGATCATGATGATCTTCGAGAACTCCGACGGCTGGATGCTGATAGGACCAATCGAGATCCAGCGCTGGGCGCCCAGTGCCGACTGGCCGACCAGCATGACGGCCACCAGCATGATGAGATTGAAGACATAGAGCCGATTGCCGTAGCCCTGCAGCATCTTGTAGTCAAAGTTCATCAGGAACACCGCCAGGCCGATGTTCATCAAAGCAAAGATACCTTGACGAGCCACAAACCAGTAACGGTCGTCACTGGGTGTATTGATATGGGTCGCACTGCCGATGATGACCAGGCTCATGAGGATGATGCCCAGGGTCGCGGCCAGCAGAGTGAAATCTGTGCGACGTAATATACTTTTCGTCATTTCTTCTTATTCATCTCTCAATGGGTGCCTTTGTCGTGTTTCATGCGGCTGACTGGGATATTGGCGACCAGGGCCACCGAATCATCGTCATTGGCCAGCGAGATATCCATATCATGCTGATTGATCTCCATGTAGTTGGAAATCACCTTGATGATATCGTTCTTGAGGTTCTCCATGACTTCCGGAGAAATGTTGGCACGATCATGAATGAGTACGACCTTCAGGCGATCCCGGGCAATCTTGCCAGACTGTTCTTTTTTGCCGAAAATCTTCATCAATGCGTCTATCATACGAATCCTCCTTATTTACCGAAAACATGCTTGAGACGTGCCCAGAAACCCTCTTTGGCAAATTCCATGAACGGCACACTCTCGCCACACATACGGGCAACAATGTTGCGGTAAGCCGTGCCAGCCTGCGAATCATCCATCGTGATGCAAGGCTCGCCCTTGTTCGTGCTCGTGACGACCTTGATGTCATCCGGCACCTGCCCGATGCAGTCGATCGAGAGGATATCGTTGATATCACTCATATCGAGCATATCGCCGTTTTCAACCATCTGCGGACGGATACGGTTGACGATGAGCTTGATGTCCTGCTTATCGGCACGGCCAAGCTCGCCGATGATCTTGTCCGCATCGCGTACTGCCGAGATCTCCGGCATCGTGACGACGAGCGCCGTATCAGCAGCAGCGATTGCCGTTTTGAAGCCCTGCTCGATACCAGCCGGGCAGTCGATCAGGATATAGTCGAACTCCTTCCGCAGCTCCTTGCAGAGTGCGACAAGCTGCTCCGGATTCACAGCCATCTTGTCTTTGACCTGGGAGGTCGGCAGCAGGAACAACGTGTCATATTTCTTGTGGCGAACCAACGCTTTCTTGTAAGGTACACGGCCCTCGGTAACGTCAATCAGATCATACATGATGCGGTTCTCCAGCCCGAGGAGCAGGTCGAGGTTCCTGAGGCCCGTATCCGTATCGACCAGCACGACCTTCTTGCCACGCATAGCAAGACCCACACCGAGATTTGCCGTCGTCGTCGTCTTGCCAACGCCACCTTTACCGGAGGTAATTACATAGATTTCACTCATATTGTCCGTTCCTACCTTTCTATTGGTTCAATCACAATGCGGCCTTCTTTGATGGAAGCCCGCTCAGCTCGCTCTGTCTTTTCCATCTCGTCCGGCGACCGCGCGATCAGATTCGAGATGCGGATCTGCGTCGGCATCAGATGGTCGGCAATGATGAATGCCGTGTTGTCCCCAAAGGCGCCCGCATGTACCATGCCACGGCAGGTCCCCCGGATATCGATGCTGCCGCCAGCAATGATCTGCGCACCAGGATTGACATTGCCGCAGACCATCACCGAACTCTCTGTGCGGATCTCCTGCCCGCCGCGCAGCGTGCGATTGACTACGACCATCTCCTGGACTTTTTCTTTCCTAGACGCCGCCTGCGCTTGAGCAGCTGCCTGCCGCTGTTTTTCCTGCTCATTTTCCCGGCGCACTTGCTCCGAAGGGGTCGGCTGCGCCTCAGGATTCATCGTCCGGCAGATCAGTCCATGTTCATGGAACATCTTCTGCAGCTGGGCACGCTCCGTCTCGGAAAAGGCATCCTTCGGGAGCAGCACCAGCGTCCCGCGCAGGAAGAATCCTGTGCCGGATACCAGCTTCTCCTCGATGTCCTTGCGCACAGCCGCAAAAGCAGCGCCTTCTGCAAAGCTAAGCTGCAGACCGGACTTGCTGCCCTTGATCTTTACAATCTCATCACTCATGGCTGTCCTCACTTCTACTTATATTTTATATGACTTGCTTACTGTTTTGCCTGGGCCTTGTCGCTGGGCTGGTTGACCCCAAAGGCAGCTTCAAGGATCTTGCGGCCGATAGGCACTGCCGACTGTGAACCGAAACCGCCCTGCTCGACGATGACCGCCACGACAATCGTCGGATTGTCAAAGGGCCCGTAAGCGACGAACCAGCCGTGGTCACGGCCATGGGGATTCTCCGCCGTTCCCGTCTTGCCCGCGATATCGATGTTGAATCCCTGGAACGACGAAGCTGCCGTACCATACTTCGTGACATCGTGCAGGCCATCCTGCACCAGCTTCAGTACCGAAGGCGTGACATCGAGGGTCGACAGCAGCTCGGGCTTGAACTCCTTGACCGTCTTGCCATCAGGCCCGACGATCCGCTGCACGACATGCGGGCGGAAACGCTTGCCATCCGCGGCAATCTCCCCCATCAGCATGGCCGCCTGCAGCGGCGTCACCAGATTGAAGCCCTGACCAATAGCCGCATCGAAGGTCTCCGACAGATACCATTCGCCATCTTCGAAGTTCAGTTCCTTATACTTGCGGTTTGCGACCAGGCCAGACGCCTCATAGGGCAGGTCAATGCCTGTCGTCTTGCCGAGACCGAACATCCGCGCATATTTCTCGAGACGGTCGATGCCAAGACGGTTGCCCATCTCATAGAAATAGACGTTATCCGAATGGGCCATAGCCTGCCGGAAATTGATGAGGCCCAAGGCCTCGCCTTCGGCATTGCCCTTCGGAATGATCCAGTGGCGTCCCGTATCGTTGATGAGCTCTTCCGGCGAGACAACCCCCTCGGTCAAAGCCGCCGTACCTGTCACAATCTTGAACGTCGAGCCCGGCGGATACTCACCCGTGATGGCCTTGTTGTCCATCGGATGATAGGGATTGTTGTTCAGCGCATTCCAGTCCTTCGTGGAAATGCCATGGGCAAACAAGTTCGGATCGAACGCCGGACGGCTGACGATAGCCAAGATCTCACCAGTCTGCGGGTTCATGGCCACCGCTGCGGCTGCATTGGCATGGATGAGCTTCAACTGCTCATCAACTGCCTTTTCCGCTGCCGTCTGCAAGCCCTCATCGATCGTCAGATAGAGGTCATCGCCGGGAATGGGGTCCTTCTTGCCGATGATCTGCACCGGCTTGCCCGATACGTCGACCTCAACCTGCTGGCCACCATTCTCGCCGCGCAGCTCCTTGTCATAGATCTTCTCCAAACCGAACTTGCCGATGATGTCGCCAGACTTATAGCCCTGATCCTTGAGCTTCTCCAGCTCCATGTCGTTGATCTCACTGACATAGCCATAGGTATGGGCCGCTTCCTGCTTGTTGGTATAGTCGCGGATTGGCTGCACCTCGATGACCACCCCGGGATAATTGCTCTTCTGCTCCTCGATGATCGTCACGATATCCGGCGTGACATCCGCCTTGATGCGGATCGGATCGAAGCCGCTGTGCGCGGCGATCTTCTCTTTGATTTTCGGCACAGGCACCTTGACCAGCTCTGACAAACGTGCGATGACATCGTCAGAGATCGGTGCCGTAAGTGGCAGCAAGGATACCGTGAAACCCGGACGATTCTGTACCAGCAGATTGCCGTTGCGGTCATAGAACGTCCCGCGCGGTGCCATGGACGGTATGATGCGGATGCGGTTGCCCTCAGCAAGCGCCGCATAATAATCGCCCTCATAGATCTGCAAATAACCGGCACGGCCGATGAGTACGGCAACAACCAGTACGCATAACCAGCTCAGTACCTTTATTCTGCCGCCAAATTCGTCATTTTCGACCAAGAAATATCTCTCCCATAACGAAAGGCACCCCGCAAGGTGCCTTAATCAGTGTTTTTCTTTTTCACTTAGCTTCTTGTCCAGCTCATAGGTAAAACGATGAACCGGATAGGCAAAAGCCAGTTGATAGATGAGCATCGGTATAAGCATCGTTTGCAAGCTGCTCACCAGATTAAAGCGATAACCTAATAATACCATAAGCAACGCCAAAATAAAATAGTTCGCGATAATTGCCGTGATGGATGCTGTGACCGGCAAGAAGAACTGTTCCTTGAACACCCGGTCAGAGAACCGGCCAAAAAACATGCCCAGCAGCATGCGCGTGAATGCGTTGATGCCAAGGAATGTCCCGGAAGCCAGATCCTGCAGCAGGCCTGTGGCAAACCCCATGAGCCCGCCCTGACGCACACCGCGCAAAAAGGCGAACGATACGGTAAGCAGCAGCATGAGATCCGGACTGATGCCACGATAGGCAATCATCGGCAGCAGCGAAGTCTGCAGGACATATAACGCAATGACAAATAATGCTAGTCTTCCAAACTTCTTCATTGTGGATTCTCCTCAGCGGCCTTGGCTGCAGCTGCCTGCGCAGCGGGATCCGTCTCAGTCCCCGGCGTCTGCGCTGGCGGCTTTATGGGCTCAGGCGGCGCTTCACGCGACTCCGTGATGACCATGACATCCTCAAGCTTCTGGAAGTCCACCGCCGGCTCCAGCAAGCCTATCTTCAGCAAACCGCCCGAATCATTCTGCAGCGACGAGACAAGGCCGACCACTATACCTTTCGGGTACGTGCCGCCAAAACCAGATGTCACGATGACATCGCCCTCGACTACATCAGCATTCTTCGGGATATTGACCATCTGCGGCATCGTAGGATTATCCAAATCCCCCTGGACAATACCTGCCACGCGCGACTCAGCCCGCTGCACGATCGTGCCGACCGAAGAACGCGGATCGAGGATAAGCTGCACCTTCGATGTGTTCCAGCCTGCCTCGAGAATATGACCGACCAGTCCTTTTTCCGTCACTACCGTCATATCGGTATTGACGCCATCCTTCTGGCCTCGGTCAATGATGATGACACTCGACCAGGTCGCCGAATCACGGCCGATTACGCGCGCACCAACCATATCGAACTGCGTCATCATCTGCCGATAGCCCAGCAGCGTGCGCAAGCGCTCATTTTCTGCCAATGCTTCACTGGCCTCAAGATTCTGCACGCGCAGTTGCTCGACTTCATTGCGCAGCATCTTGTTCTGCTCATGCACCGTCACGATTTCCCAGATGCTGCCAGTGACATGACTCACCTGGCTGCCTACCCAGGAAACCGCCTGCTGGAACGGCGAGAGCACCAGCAAGGCAGCCTTGCTGCTCACTGGTGCCTGGAACCGCCCGCGAGCGACAAAGAAAATGATGCAGAACAAGCTCACAATGACAAAGAGCACAGCCCATAGCTTGCGATGCGAATCCTTATCTTTTCTTACCCTGTTGCTCATTGTCTCAACTTCTTCGAGGTCATGACTACACGTTTGAGAAGCTCGATGTTCTCGAGGGATTTGCCCGTACCCTCACCGACGCAGGAAAGCGCATCCTCGGAAACGAGTACCGGCATGCCAGTCTCATGCGAGAGCAGCTTGTCGAAATTCGTAAGCAGCGCACCGCCGCCCGTCATCATGATGCCGTGGTCCATGACATCAGCAGCCAGCTCTGGCGGAGTCTTCTCCAGCGTTCCCTTGACCGCATCGATGATCTTGTAGATCGGCTCGTTCAGAGCCTCGCGGATCTCCTTGGCCTGGATGGTCAGCGTCTTCGGCAGACCGCTTACGAGGTCACGGCCACGGATATCCATCGTCTTGTCCGTATCCGGCGTGACGATAGCCGTACCGATGTTGATCTTGATCTCCTCTGCCGTGCGCTCACCGATCATGAGGTTGTACATGCGCTTGATGTACTGCACGATGGAGGAATCCATCTCGTCACCGCCGATGCGGATGGAACGGCTCGTAACGATACCGCCGAGAGAGATGACTGCGATCTCCGTCGTACCGCCACCGATATCGACGACCATGCTGCCCGTCGCTTCCTCGACCGGCAGGCCAGCACCGATAGCCGCAGCCATCGGCTCCTCGATCAGATATGCTTCACGTGCGCCTGCCTGCTGAGCAGCGTCGATGACAGCACGCTTCTCAACTTCCGTGACACCGGAAGGCACACCAACGACAACGCGCGGGCGCGAACTCATGAAGGACTTCGAACCCATCGCCTTGCGGATGAAGTATTTCAGCATTGCCTGGGTCACATCGAAATCAGCGATGACACCATCCTTCATCGGACGGATTGCTACAATGTTGCCCGGCGTACGGCCGATCATCTGCTTGGCCTCTTCGCCAACGGCCAGGACATCTCCCGTGTCGCTTTTGATGGCGACAACCGACGGCTCACGCAGGACAATACCTCTGCCCTTCACATGAACCAGCGTATTTGCCGTACCGAGGTCAATACCCATATCGTGCGATAAACCACCCAAAAGACTCCACATTTTACTGAAAAACTCCCTTCAAAACTTTTAAACAAGCCGACGCCTCAGCGCCAGCAGATTTTACTTTGATTTTTAAACAGCTATCTTATTGTAGCACAACTCATGGGGGTTTGTAACGGAAATTTACAGAAAAGCACAAGAAAAAAAAGGATTTTCTTACGACAACATTCCCTTTTCTTTCAAGCTCAAGAAGCATTCCCTGCCGAGGATGATGTGGTCAAGTACCGGAATATCCATGATTTTGCCCGCCTTGACCAGCCGCTGGGTTACCGCGATGTCCTCACGGCTCGGTGTCGGATCGCCGCTCGGATGATTATGGAACAGGATCATCGCCGCAGCTGCGTAGTCGATAGCCGCCCGGAATACCTCGCGCGGATGTACCACAGAAGCCTGGAGGCTGCCCACCGATACATCCGGCATCCCGAGGATATGGTTCTTCGTATCCAGCAGCATGACGGCAAAATGCTCCCGCTGCTCGAAGCGGAACCGCGGCAGGGCAAAATGCGCCGCATCCTCGGGATCATGCACGACCACGATATGCTCGGCCGCCTTCATCGACAGCCGCCGCCCGAGCTCCACCGCTGCCAGCACCGTCGCCGCCTTGGCCTTGCCCACCCCCTTAACTGCCGCCAGCTCTGCCGGCGGCATATGCACGATTGCCTCGAGCCCACGATCCTTATAATGAGCCAAAACCTCTTCCGCGATATGAAGTACTGACTTTTCCCGTGTCCCCGTCCGGAGCAGCACTGCCAGAAGTTCCGTATTGCTCAGCGCAGCAGCCCCAGAAAACAACAACCGTTCCCGTGGACGTTCGTCAACGGGCAGATCCTTCACCATGATTGCCATACAAATCGACGCCTGCCTTTCCAGCCAGCCGTGCGAGCGCATGCAAGGGCAGACCGACAACATTCGAGTATGAGCCGTCAAGCTTCTCGATGAATACTGCCGCCTGCCCCTGCACCGCATAAGCTCCCGCCTTGTCCAGCGGCTCACCGGTCTCTGCATAACGGCAGATCTCAGCCTCCGTCAGCGGCGCGAACGTGACCTTGGTCGTCACGACGTCCGCATGGACCTTGCCGCCGCACACCAGCGCGATGCCTGTCGACACTTCATGGGTGCGCCCCGCAAACAGGCGCAGCATGCGGCAAGCATCGGCCTTATCGCACGGTTTGCCATACGTGTGCCCGTCAAGTGCGACAACCGTATCGGCCCCGAGCACCGGCAGCTCCGGATGCTCCCTGGCCACGGCTTCCGCCTTGGCGATGGCATTCCTCTTCACCAGCTCCTGTGGTGCCAGCGCATCGCCGCTTTCCTCAGCTGCCTCACTGACCTGCACCACAAAATCTGCACCAATCTGATCCAGAAGTTCTTTTCGGCGTGGCGACCCCGACGCTAAAATAATCATACAGCCTCCTATCAATACTTGCGGAACAGGACAATAGCCAGCACGATCCCCAGAATGCTCATGAGGTTCGGTGCAAAGGCAAGTCCCAGCGTCAGCTGGATCACATAGAGATTGAACGTTACCGGCGTGATATCAAATACCGGATACGTCGTCACCAGATACGGCATGATGCCTGCCAGCGCATCGACCTTCATCAACAGCTGTCCCAGGATACCACCCAAGATAGCACCGATCACCACAAAGAGCACACACATCCCGTATCCTCTGCCACTGAATTTTGCCAAAAGAATCCCTCCAAACCATTTACCATCCATAATATTCTCGCCCACTGGACATAATCCTGCCAGCAAAGACAAAAGATAAAACAAAAAAGCGACCAGGGAACTGATATTCCCTAGCCGCTTATCACCGGATCACATCAGATACCGGATATAAACATACACCGTCGAGAGCACAATCGTCAAGAGCATGATGGGGAAACCCACCTTGAAATAATTGATGAAGGTGATCTTGACGCCACGGTCTGCTGCCAGACCGGCCACGATAAGGTTAGCCGAAGCACCGACCAGCGTGCCGTTGCCACCCAGGCAGGCACCCAGGGCCAAGCTCCACCAGATCGGCTCCAAGTTGCTGACGCCCATCGTTCCCATATCCTGGATGAGCGGGATCATCGTCGCTACGAACGGGATATTGTCAAGCACCGACGATACGATGGCACTGAGCCAGAGAACCAGCAGGGACGTGCTCGTCACGTTGCCCCCCGTGAGCTCGACGGCCTGCTTGGCCAGGCTGCCGATGATGCCCGTCTCGATGAGGCCGCCAACGGCAATGAACAGACCGATGAAGAAGAAAATCGTCGCCCACTCCACCGACTTCATCGTCGTCTCGACAAGGTGATGGCTGCCGCCTGCCAGCAGCAGCAGCAGGAAGCCACCAGCCAGCGCGATCATCGACGACTCGATATGCGTGATCGAGTGCGTGAAGAAACCGAGGATGACCAGCGAGAGCACAAACAGCGACCGGGCCAGGAGCTTGCGGTCTTTCAGCGATTTCTTCTCGTCCATCTGCATGAGCTCAGCCTGCAGCTCTGGTTTCGTTTTCATCTTCTTGCTGTAGAGGATCTCCACGATAAAGATGACAACGACAAGATTGATAAAGGCAATCGGTGCCAGATTCTCGATAAATGCCATGAACGTCAGCTCTTTTACCGCACTGCCGATCATGATATTCGGCGGATCGCCGATCAGCGTAGCCGTACCGCCGACATTCGATGCAATGATCTGCGTGAGCAGAAACGGGATCGGATTGATATGCAGCTTCTGGGCGATGCTGAACGTCACCGGCACCATCAGCAGAACCGTCGTGACATTATCGAGGAACGCCGAGAAGATCGCCGTAATGAGACCGAGATACACCAGGATGCGCTTCGGCTCAGCCTTAGCCACCTTGGCCGCCTTGATGGCCACGTAATCGAACAGTCCCGTATGGCTCGTGACACCGACCAGGACCATCATGCCGACCAGCAGGCCCAGCGTGTTGAAATCCACATGATGCAGTGCCGTCTCCTGATCCATGATGCCGATCAGTACCATGACTGTAGCACCGAGCATCGCAGCCACCGTGCGATGGATCTTCTCCGACACGATAACCACATACATCAAAATAAAAATGATACCAGCTAATACTTCCATTATATGCCTCCTTTTGCTGGGATGAGATCTCTCCCCTCCCCACTGATAAAAAAATAGACGGAGCCCTTAGTGACCAGACTCCGCCTTGTTTATCTATCGATTTGTACAAACATCTTATCATAGGTATGCCCAAAAAGCAAGGCAATTATTCCCGCAGGGAATTGTTAGTGCATGACCACCGTATTCTTGCCGCTGCTGCGCTTGGCCTCGTAAAGGGCCATATCGACGCGGCGGCAGAGCGCATTCGTCGTATCATCCTCGGCAGCCGTAGCCAGGCCTATACTGACAGTGACCTTCCTGCCCTCAGGCAGGAAGTCCAGCGCGGCCACTTCCTTACGGATCTGCTCTGCGACCTCCCTGCCTTCCTGCGCTGCCATATCCTGGAAGGCCACCAGGAATTCATCGCCGCCCCAGCGTCCCGGTGCATCCTCATCCGTACGCGTCACAGCCCGCAGGATGTCAGCCACCGCTCCGATGACCTTATCACCCATCTCATGGCCAAAGTTATCATTGATGCCCTTGAAATCATCGATATCCAGCATCAAGACCGCCATCGGCTGTCCCGACAGCTGCGACTGGCTGAGCATCGCGGCCAGGCGCAGTTCTGTCTCACCGCGGTTCAGGACCTCGGTCAGGCGGTCGATCTGCGCTAGTTTCGTCAGCTTGGCATTCGTCTCTTCCAATTCCTGGGTCGTCGTCTCGATGAAATGCACGAGATGGGCCATGATCGTGCGGTGCGGCTTGAACTTCGGATGCTCGACCTTGAAGCTCTTCTTCGTGCTGCTCCCCCGGCCCTCACGCATGCCGATCGTCACCAGCGTCATGTTGGAAACCATGATCTCTCCCGCATCGTTGCGCATGAATTCGCCATAAGCATAAAAGCCCGACGACGGCGCCAGATGGCGCGTGACCGAAAGCTCCTGCTCCGTATCGCTGCCCAACAGCATCCAGCGGGCTACGCAGCTGACCATGAAGATGGCTTCAGGCCGGAAATTGGCCAGATTCTCCTGCAGGACCATGGCATTCTCGATGATATCGCTGGGATCGCCATAAGCCAGACGGACCTTCTCGCCCACGCGGAAATCCGCTCCGAACATGACGCCGCCGTCCTCACGGCAACGGCGCGGATGGCGTGCCAGCACCGTGCCATTGCGCTCGAAATAAAAGGGAAACGTCAACGCCTCTACCAGGAATTTGTCATTGTTCACAATACCGAGATAGCGCTCAAACACCTTGAGTGCCGGCATGCCATCCAGTTCCTTGAGGCAGAATTCGCCATCCATCTTCGTGACGGTCATGCTGCGTCCCAACGGCTTCCAGCCGAAGCTCGAGCTTGCCTGCACATGCAGCTTGCTGCCGCTGAATACCGCCACGGCCACACCATGGCGCAAAGTCGTATTCTGTGCAAACACCATACCATTCTGCCCCAGGCTGCCGTCATCGGCCAGTCCGCCGAAAAAGACGATTTCCTGGCGCGACTTCGAGACCTCATGGAAAAACGGGTTGACATCGAGATGGAAGCCGGCAGATATCACTTCGACAGCCGCCACCTCCTTGTCCGCATTGAGGATTGCCAGCAGTTCCTTACCGGCCTGTTCACTGCTCATCATCCGGAAATCATACGACATGACCCGGACTTTCGAGCACTCAAACAAGGTGAAGTTGACAACGATATCATGCTCGACCAATGTCCCGTTGACGATTTCTCCCCGCGAAACCGAGCCGACGATCTGCGCCTCAGGAAACGAAGCATTGATGGTATGCTTCATCTCCTGCAGCATGCGTTCATTGGCCGTATCCATGAAAATCGAAACCAGCACGCAGGACAAGTTCTTCAAAGCCCGGGCCTCCTGCTGCACCTTCTCGATGCAGTCGTGCAGCTCCTGGCGGTTTTTTATGGAAAAAGGAATCTGTTTCATTTTCACAACCTTCTCTAACAAAACAAATCGATCCATCCATCGGATAAGCATGCAAAATGCCAAAAAAGCCCCGAGGAAATCCCCGGGGCCCTTGATTCCATTGGTGCGTCAGGAGGGATTCGAACCCCCGACCCACGGCTTAGAAGGCCGTTGCTCTATCCAACTGAGCTACTGACGCAAAAGACAATGGTCGGGATGACAGGATTCGAACCTGCGACATCCTGCTCCCAAAGCAGGCGCGCTACCAAACTGCGCTACATCCCGTAGACCACTCATGTATTATAGCCAATTAAACTCCAGCTGTCAACTTTTTTTTGCCGCCAACCACTTTTTCCAGGCTATCCTCGTCGTTATGTTGACAACTTTGCATTTTGATGATACTGTTTATCTTAATCGTGAAAGCAACATGTATTTGAGGTGACTACATATGATAAAGGAAGCCATTGAAAAAATCGTCAGCAAGCAAGACCTGTCCTACCGTGAAGCCTACGACGTCATGAATGAGATCATGAACGGTGAAACTTCGCAGGTACAGAATGCCGCCTATCTTTCAGCCCTCTCCACCAAAAGCACCAAAGCCGAAACAATCGACGAGATTTCCGGCTCGGCGGCTGCCATGCGCGATCATGCCCTGACAGTCGAACACACGATGGACGTCCTCGATATCGTAGGCACTGGCGGTGACCACGCACACAGCATCAATATCTCCACGACTGCAGCGATGATCATCGCCGCCGCTGGTGTCAAGGTCGCCAAACACGGCAATCGCGCAGCCTCTTCCAAGTGCGGGGCCGCCGACTGTCTCGAAGCCTTGGGCGTCAATCTTGCCCAGCCGCCTGAGAAAGTCGTCGAAGAACTCGAGAAGATCGGCCTCTGCTTCATGTTTGCGCAGAAATACCACACCTCGATGAAATACGTCGGCGCCATCCGCAAGGAACTCGGCATCCGCACCGTATTCAATATCCTCGGCCCCTTGACCAATCCGGCCCATCCGACCCACATGGTCTTAGGTGTCTACGACGAATATCTGCTCGAGCCACTGGCTAAAGTCATGCTCTCGCTAGGCGTCAAGCGCGGCATGGTCATCTACGGCCAAGATTGTCTCGATGAATTCTCGCTGAGTGCTCCGACCAGTGTCTGTGAATTCCGCGATGGCTGGTTCAAACGCTACACGGTAAAACCAGAAGATTTCGGCTTCCAGCGCTGCAGCAAGGATGACATCCGTGGCGGCGATCCCGCAGAGAATGCCCAGGTCACCCTCGACATATTGAATGGTGCCACTGGCCCCAAGACCGACATCGTGCTGCTCAACGCTGGTGCTGCCATCTACGTAGGCGGCCAGGCTGACAGCATCGCCGCCGGTATCGATAAAGCCCGCCAGCTCATCGCCTCCGGTGCCGCCATGGATAAGCTCAAGGAATTCCGTCAGCTGTCGAATGCCTGATTGTTTCCCATAAAAAAGTCGCGTGACAT
>NZ_VTOZ01000035.1:0-32685 GCF_008271345.1 Pseudoselenomonas caprae | reverse complement strand
TTTGTTTTTGCTTTATGCGTGATGCCGTGGCAATTATTTGATGCCAGCACCATCGAGAGCGCTGCGGACGCTCTGAGCAGCTTTGTGCATCTTCTCGAGCTCGTCGTCCGTGAGATGGATCTCGAAGGAACGCATGATACCATCAGCGCAGACCATACGCGGCAGGGAAAGAGCAACGTCTTTGATGCCATACTCGCCTTCGAGGACTGCAGAGCACGGAAGGATCGTGTGCTCATCGTACAGAACGGATTTGATGAAGCGGCAAGCTGCCATAGCGATACCCGTGTTCGTGAAGCCTTTGCGGTTGATGACGTCGTAAGCAACCTGTACGAGCTCCTGCTCGACTGCTTCGTGGCTGAGTTTCTCCGTTTTGTGGAAGTACTCGTCGAGATCGCCGATCGGGAAGCCAGCGCAGCCCGTCGTGGACCAAGCAACGAATGCAGCGTTGCCGTGCTCACCGAGAACATAACCGTTGATGTTCTTCGGATCAACCTGGTACTTGTCAGCCAGGATACGGCGGAAACGATACGTCTCGAGCATCGTACCAGTACCGAGGATGAGGTTGCGCGGGTAATCGAACTGGGTGGATACAACATAGGTAGCAACATCGAGCGGATTCGTGATCATGATGATCATAGCGGATTTCGTGCGTTTTACGATCTCGCCGAAGACGGACTGCATGATCTTAGCATTCGTGCCAGCCAGTTTCAGACGATCCGGCGTCTCACCCGGGCGGATGGACGGGCCAGCCGTGATGACGATGATGTTAGCATCTTTGCAGTCATCGTAGTCACCGAGGTGGAACTTGATGTTCGTGCTGTAAACGCAGGAAGTAGCATGGCTGGAGTCTTTAGCCTCGCCCCAAGCTTTGTCCTCGTTCAGGTCGATCAGAGCGACTTCCGTTGCGAGCTGGAAGTCAGCGATCTTGTTAGCAACGGCGGAGCCGACGTTGCTGGCACCGATGACGACGATTTTTCTTCTGTTGTTCATGTTGTAAAAACCCCCTGATTTTTTATGAAAGAATATTAATGTGAAAAATATCCCTAAGTCAAGCTAATCGTATCATTCTGTTTAGGCATTGTCAATGCGTGAGAAAAAGAAATAAAAGCGAAAGTTTTCTTAAAATTAGGCTAATTGTCGAAAATGACGTGAAAATGAATTAATTTATGAGAAATGCCGCAGAAAAAGCGGGCAGCTGTTGTATTTCGTGTTTTTTTATTATATATTATAAGATGTGATTTTTGGGGCAGGAAGAAAATTGCTCCATAAAGTTTTCAGCGTGATTTGTATAATAGATATCAGATTCGTACGCTGATATGGCTATAGATTTGGAAGGGGACCGCGAATAACATGTTTGGCATGTCTATGGATATTGGTATTGACTTGGGTACGGCAAACGTACTCGTTTATGTGAAGGGCAAGGGCATCGTGCTGCGCGAGCCGTCGGTTGTGGCGGTGGATCGCGACTCGAACCGCGTGCTGGCCATTGGCGAGGAAGCTCGCCAGATGATTGGCCGCACGCCGGGCAACATTGTGGCTATCCGTCCACTGCGCGAAGGTGTCATTGCTGACTACGACATCACGGAGAGCATGCTGCGCCATTTCATCGAGAAGGTTGTCGGCCGCAGCTTTGTCTTCCGTCCGCGTATCATGATCTGTATTCCGTCGGGTGTCACGATGGTCGAGCAGCGTGCCGTACAGGAGGCCGCTGAGCAGGCTGGTGCCCGTCATACGCAGCTCATTGAGGAACCGCTGGCCGCAGCTCTGGGTGCTGGCCTTGACATCGTCGAGCCCTGCGGCTCGATGGTCGTCGATATCGGTGGCGGCACGACGGATATCGCAGTCATTTCGCTGGGCGGCATCGTCAACAGCGCATCGCTGCGCATCGCTGGCGATAAGTTCGACGAGGATATCATCGCGTATGTCAAGCGTGAGTTCAATATCATGATCGGCGAACGCACGGCAGAGGATATCAAGATCCGTGTGGGTGCAGCTTTTGCTGATGCGCGCAATGAGATCATGGATATCCGTGGCCGTGACATGCTCTCTGGCCTGCCGAAGAATGTGGAGATCAATACGCGACAGGCGGCTGAGGCTATGCATCAGTCGGTCACGCGCATTGTCGATTGCGTCAAGAAGGTGCTCGAGGATACGCCGCCGGAATTGTCGGCGGATATCATGGACCGTGGCATCGTGCTGACGGGTGGCGGTGCCATGCTGTATGGACTGGATGAACTCATCCGCCGCGAGACGTATATCCCGACGGCACTGGCCGAAGATGCGCTTTCCTGCGTGGCTCTTGGCTGCGGCAAGGCCCTCGACACATTCTCGAAGTTCGATGGCAAGGCCATGAACCTCAAGACGGGCAAATAAATTTGATGAAAGGCGGAACCCTGGAAAGGAGTTTCGCTTTTTTTCGCGAAATAGAGATGTAGGAGAGTGTGGCTTTTCTTGGGAGAAAAGCCTGATATAAGGGAGTGAAGATACATGTGGCGTGGACTTTACACGGCAGGAGCCGGCATGATCACCGAGACCAAGCGTACGGACACGATCGCCAACAACCTGGCCAACGCCAATACGACGGGCTTCAAGCGCGATGATGCCATCAGCCGGGAGTTCGAACCGATGCTCATCAAGCGCATCAACGATGGCAAGAACCTCAATAATGTGACTTCGTTCAAGCAGTTCAGCGTGGGCGAAAGCATTCCTACGGTGGGTGTGCTCGGTCTGGGCTCGCGTATCGATGAGATTGCGACTGACCATACACAGGGTGGCTTCCAGACGACGGGCAATCCTCTTGATGTAGCGATTTCGGGTGATGGCTATTTCGCCATCCAGACGCCGCAGGGTGTCCGCTATACGCGTGATGGTAACTTCTACCGTTCGTCGCGCGGACAGCTGCAGACGGTCAGAGGGCAGGCTGTGCTCGGCACGAACAACCAGCCGATAACAATCCCCGGTGATGCAGCCAAGGTGACGATCGGCGCTAAGGGCGAGATCATGGCTGATGGCCAGCGGGTCGGACAGCTGCAGCTTACGAGCTTTGGCCCCGACCGCCGGGCTGTGCTCAAGCAGGGCGACAATCTCTACTACCCGCAGCAGGGCGCGCAGCCCCAGGCGGCGACGGGCGAGATCTATCAGGGGATGCTCGAGAATTCGAATACGAATGTTGTCTCTGAGATGGTCAACCTCATCAACAATTACCGTATCTATGAGGCGGGATCCAAGGCGGTAACGACGCAGGATACCCTGCTGGACAAATCGGTCAACGAGGTCGGCCGGGTCTGATTTAAGTAAATGACGGTTTTATCCGATAAACCATAAAGAGGAGAACAGGTACGCCTTTATATCTGTAATGGGACAAGGGAGGATTTTTATACCATGATGAGAGCACTTTGGTCGGCTGCATCCGGCATGAAGGGGCAGCAGACGAACATGGACGTCATCGCCCATAATATCGCGAATGTCAACACCTATGGCGGCAAGAAGGTCCGCGCGGAATTCCAGGATCTGGTCTATCAGACGATCCGTGATGCTGGAGCCCAGAGCGGTGCGGATTCGCAGTATCCGACGGGCATGCAGATTGGTCTTGGTACGCGCGTGGCAGCGACGAACCGCGTCTTCACGCAGGGATCGCTGCAGACGACGGACAATCCGACGGACATCGGTATCCAGGGCGAGGGCTTTTTCCGCATCACGCTGCCGGATGGTACAATTGGCTATACGCGTGATGGTTCGTTCAAGCTCGATTCCCAGCGCCGCATGGTAACGACTGACGGTTATCCGCTGGCCGACGATATCACGATCGATCAGACGGCGCCGAGCGACTCGATCGTCATCGCTGGCGATGGACAGGTTTCCTGCAAGCCAGCTGGCGGCGAGCAGACGAATGTCGGCCAGATCCGTCTGGCACGCTTTGTCAATCCGTCTGGCCTTACGGCGATCGGCAAGAACCTGTTCATCGTTTCTGAGGCTTCGGGTGAAGCCATCGAGGGCAACCCGGGCGAGGAAGGCGCCGGTACGTTGACGCAGGGTACCCTGGAAATGAGCAGCGTGCAGATTGTTGAGGAAATGGTCAACATGATTGTCTCGCAGCGCGCCTATGAATCCAACTCTAAGGCAGTCACCACCTCCGACTCCATGCTGGAGATTGCCAACGGGCTCAAGCGCTGATTTAAATGAAGAAGAACACGTTAGCCATTCTATGCTTGTTATGGAGTGGCTTCTTCTGTCTCTTTGCGTTCGCTTCGCTGCCCGCTGTGGCAGATGCCCAGGGGGTGGTGCAGCAGATGGTCCCTGCGGAGAAGTTTGCAGAGATTGCCCGGCAGAAGATAGAGAGCACGCTGGTCCAGACTGGCGAGATGCGGCGGCATGAATTGCAGCTTATACGAGCTCCGCAGATGATGGAGCTGCCAGCTGGCGAGGTCGTCTGTGAGGCGGAACTGCCACAGAAGCTCCGCTATGGCAATACGAATCCCGTACATTTGCGTGTGTTCCTGAATGGGGAATTCTATCGCCGTGTGGTCTGCTACTACCGTGTCAATGTCTACGACAAGGTGCTCGTGGCAGCGCATGACCTGCGCATCGACAAGCCAATCGCAGCCGCTGACCTGCGGCTGGAGGAGCGCAGCGTCGCTGGCGGGGCAGGCCGCTACCTCACCAAGCTGGAGGAGGTGCAGGGCCGGGTAGCTGCGCGCACCATCAAAGAGGGGACTGCAGTGGAGTCGGTAATGCTGCAGCAGCCAATTGTGATGGATGTGGGCACGCCCGTGACAATCCGCGTGAATTATCATGGCATCGAAGTGTCAGCTAATGGCATCGCCATGCAGCGCGGCCGCCTGGGCGCAAAAATCCGGGTGCGCAACGTGGCATCGGGGAAAGTCCTGCGCGGGACGGTAGTCGATGCTGCAACCGTTGAAATCGTGAATTGAAAGCAGGTGAACCTATGAAGAAAATGGGGAAACGATATAAGAAGTTGGCGGCAGTGCTGGCGGTGAGCCTGCTGGCGGCGAACCTTACGCTGCCGATGGCCTCTGCCCAGTCGCTGTGGTCAGATTCGTCCTATAATGTGTTTGCAGACCGCAAGGCGCGCAATGTCGGCGATATCCTGACAATCGTCATCAGTGAGACGACGAGCCTGTCGGCTACGCGCGGTAGTTCGAACAGCAAGAGCGGCAAGACGGACTTGTCTGCCGGTGTGGGCATCTTCGACTTCCTGAAGGCGGCTTCGGCCAGTGGGTCGGACTCGTTCAAGGCAAATGGCCAGGCTACTTCCAAAAACACGACCCGCGCCAATGTCACGGTCACGGTGGTCGACGTGCAGCCGAATGGCAATATGACTGTCGAGGGTACGCAGTCCATCTGGCAGAACCGCGACGAGCATAAGATCACGTTTCGCGGGGTCTGCCGCCAGGACGATGTGACGGCCAACAACACGATACCTTCGACGAAGATTGCCAATGCGACCGTGAAATTCGATGGCAAGGGCCCGCTCAATGCGAAGCAGCGGCAGGGCATCCTGACGCAGATTTTCAACTTCCTGTTCTAAGGATGACATGGAGGAAAGATAGACGTATGAAGAAATTACTGGCTTTGTTGATGGCGGGCGTGTTTGCGCTGAGTCTGATGCCGGGAACGGCTGCGGCTGAAAGCGCGGCGACCCGCATCAAGGATATCGCGAAGGTTCAGGGCGTGCGCTCGAACCAGCTCATGGGCTATGGCCTTGTCGTCGGCCTCAACGGTACGGGCGATGGCAATAAGTCGACGGAGACGATCCAGTCGATTGTCAATATGCTCAAGAGCTTTGGCGTGGTGATCGACCAGTCGACGCTCAAGGCGAAGAACGTTGCTGCGGTTGTCGTGACGGCTACTCTGCCGCCGTTTGTCCGCGAGGGTGATACGATCGATATCACGTCCTCGTCTATTGGCGATGCGAAGAGCATCCAGGGCGGTACGCTGCTGCAGACTCCGCTGCGGGCTGGCAATGGCACGGTCTATGCTGTCGCGCAGGGGCCGGTGTCGACAGGTGGCTTTGCGGCTGGCAACGGCGGCAATACGGCGACCAAGAATTTCCCGACGGTGGGGACGACACCGAATGGTGCGATTGTCGAGCGCAGTGTCGAAGATGAGATCGGCGGTTCTGGCCGCATCTCGCTGTCGCTGCGCGAGCCGGACTTCACGACGGCTGCACGCATTGCCAATGCCATCAATTCGCAGTATGGCAATGTCGCGCAGGCTTCGAATCCAGGGCGTATCGATATCACGATCCCCGCGTACTTCCGCAATAACGTGGTAGGCTTTGTCTCGACGATCGAGGAGCTACCGGTCATGCCGGACAATATCGCCAAGGTAGTCGTCAACGAGCGTACGGGTACCATTGTCATGGGCGGTGATGTGTCGGTGGACGAAATCGCCATCACACAGGGCGGCTTGTCCATCAAGGTGCAGAAGAACGCGAATGCGAACCAGCCGGATCCCTTCAGCTATGGTACGACGATCGTGACGCGCAATACGGATGTGGATGTGCAGGAAGACAAGGCCAGCACAATCGTGCTGCCTGCAACGGCGAATGTCAGTGACATCGTTGGCGCTCTCAATGCCGTTGGGGCAACGCCACGGGATACGATTTCGATCCTGCAGGCCATCAAGGCCGCTGGTGCTTTGCACGCAGAACTGCAGATCATGTGATGGATGATAGGATGAAGGAGGAGGCAGCATGCAGATTGCTCCTTTGACGGCCATGGGCATGAATTCTTCCATGGCACCGAATAATACGACGTATGATTCCGCGCAGACGGCGGCTGAGTCGGCCAAGTTTGCCGAGATGCTCCGCGATGTCCAGCGCAAGGCGGATACGGCAGCGCAGGCGGATCATGTCGTCAATGAGGCGGCTATGTCTCAGCGTGACAAGGAACTCAAGGAGGCCTGCAAGGGCTTTGAGGCGATGTTCCTGTCGATGATGTACAAGCAGATGCGCGCGACGGTTCCGGAAAACAAGCTGTTTGGCGAATCAAACGGCCAGAAAATTTTCATGGACATGCGCGATAATGAGTTGATGAAGACGGTGGCTGACTCCGGCGGCCTTGGTCTTGCGGATCTCATGTATCGTCAGTTGTCGCCGCAGGTCAATGGTCCGGCTGAGGGACAGAAAAAATAAACAACGTGAATAGGACGAGAAGCCTTCCCTTCACAGGAAGGCTTTTCTATTGGGAGGAAGGTATTTACAATGAATCATTTACGGCGGAAAATCACAGTGGCGTTGCTGGCTTCGGTATTCACCCTGCAGACGGCGGTGCTGGCCTCGGCAGCGGACTTGACTTCGGTGCGCTATCATAGCGGTGGCGAGCATGACCGCGTGGTATTTGATCTTTCGTCGGAGCCGTCCTATCAGATCAAGGCATCGGCTGATGGGCGGGAAATCACTATCGATATGGCGAACGTATCGGAGAAGGATTTCAAGCGCAAGCCCTTCCATAGCAGCCGCATCGAGTCGGTGAAGTATGTACTCAGCAAGGGCCACATGCTGGTCACCCTGCGGCTCAAGCCAGGACTTACTTATAAGGCTAACAAACTCAGCAACCCCGCGCGGGTATTCGTGGACATCTTGCCGAAGACGGCGAAGGCTTCGGCCAAGCCGTCAGGGACGGTGCGCCGTACGGGCTCGGAGGCTGAGGGCGATATCCTGCCGCTGGCTTTTGATGGCCTGTATACGGAGATGGCAGCACCGGGGCTGGCCAAGCGCAGCTATATCTATTGGGATGATGCGGGCAAAGTGTCGGCGTATTTCGTTGAGGCGGACAAAGACCTGTATACGGTGAAGCCGGTATTGGCTCGTGGCCATGTACCGGGACTGCAGTCGACCAGTGGCATATCGGATGCACAGAATGCTGTGGCGGCGGTGAATGCGACTTATTTTGCTGGTAATGGTGATATGATCGGCACGGTCAAGATCGATGGCCTGATGGCTGGCACGACGTATTATACGCGTTCGGCCATCGGTTTCCTGCCAGATGGCAGCTCGATATTCGGGACGGTTGCCTATGATGGCCAGGTGACGCTGGGGGATGTGACTCAGAGCATTTCGGGGGTCGATGCTGAGCGCGGTGTCGATAATCTGATCCTCTACAACAAATGGTATGGCAGCCGTACGCGTACGAATGAGTTCGGCCTGGAGTTCACTGTGCAGAATGGTCGGGTGACGAAGATCCAGACGGGCAATTCCGTGATACCGTCCAATGGGTATGTCGTTTCGGTCCATGGCAAGGCCATGGATGCATTTGCTGGCGTGCGCGTCGGTGACCGCGCGGTCATCGAGCAGGACTTGGGCGCGAAGTGGAACAAGGCTGTGGATATCATGGGCGCTGGCCCGCGTCTCGTCCAGAATGGTCGTGTCAATGTGACGGTAGCGGCTGAGCAATTCCCCTCGGACATCCGGTATGGACGGGCACCGCGCAGTGCGGTGGCCGTGCTCAAGAATGGCAATTACCTGTTTGGCGTCGTCGATGGCCGCCAGGCGGACAGCCATGGGCTGACGCTGACCGAGTGGGCACAGTTGCTCGTGAAGTTTGGTGCTCGCGATGCCATCAATCTCGATGGCGGCGGATCGAGTGATCTGGTTGTCGGCGGGCAGGTGCAGAATTCGCCTTCCGATGGACAGGAGCGCCGGGTCGGCAGTGCACTGATCCTGCAGAAAAAATGATGGGTACAACTGTCTTTCCGCGTATTGTATGCTATAATAGAAAAACAATGGATTTTTACGCATTAAGATGAGGTGACTGTTTTGCGTACATATATAAAGAAGATGTTGGTGTCGGGGCTGACGGCTCTGTTTTTGTCGGCTCAGGCTTTGCCCGTCTGGGCGATGGACCCGATCCTGGCGCATGACCAGATCCGGGAGGGCATGACGGGGACGGCGTATACGGTCATTGACAGTTCCGGTGAGCTGCGCGATTTCCAAGTGGATATCATCGGCCTGGTCGACAATGGCAAGGGCTCGCAGCCTATGATCATGGCGAAGGCTTCCGGGCCGGTCATCGAGCAGACAGGCGGCATCCTGCAGGGAATGAGCGGTAGTCCCGTCTATGTTGATGGCTATCTGATCGGTGCTGTGGCAGCGGGCATCAAGGAGATGACGCCCTACACGTTCTTCATCACGCCTATCGACGAGATGACACCGCTCTGGAAGATGCCGGACCGCAAGAACAAGACGCGCATCCATACCATCGATATCAAGAAGGCGGCAGAGAATGCAGCGAAGGCCAAGGCCGAGAAGGAAAAGAAACGCAAGGAGCGTGAGGCGAACGGCGCGAAGGACACTGTCTATGGCGATGAGCTCGTTTCCCGCGCCCGAGAAGCTGTTGCTGCCGACAAGAAGGCCGCAGCAGCAAAAGATGAAGAGGCGTCCGTAGAGGAGGCAGCAGCGGAGACGGCGTCTGACGAGACGAAAGCCGCTGATACGGCTAAGGCTGAGCCGAAGGATGTCATGTATTTTGCGGGCTTCAATCAGGCTGGCCTGGATTTCCTGCAGAAGCAGATCGATCCGCAGGGGACGATGGAGTTCCTGCCGATGGGCGCGCCGACCATGGCAGAGGCGCAGAAGACTGTCTACGATGCCTCCCTCGTTCCGGGCTCCGCTGTCGGCGTGGCCGTGGCTTATGGCGACTTTGCTGTCGGGGCCACGGGGACGGTGACGGCTGTGGACGGCAAGAAAATCCTGGCCTTTGGACACCCGTTCCTGCATCGCGGCAACGTCAACTACTTCATGACGGATGCGAAGGTGGTCGGTACGATCAGCGGCCAGAGCAACGGCATGAAGATTGCCAGTATCGGCAATATCATCGGCCGTGTCAATCAGGACCGTGCTACGGGAATTGCTGGCGTGCTCGGCAAATTCCCCACGGTGGTTCCTATCAAGGTCAAGGTAACTGATAAATCCTTGGGCCGCACGGCGGACTACAACGCCCGCATTGCTTACGATGAAGATTTCCTGCCGCAGCTCAGCGGCGGCATTGCCTATGCAGCCTTGAGCAAGACGGCCGATGATCTCAGCGCCGGTACTGCGGAGGTGGGGTTCACCATCCGCACGGATGCTGTTGCGAGCGGCAAGGTCGAGCGCAAGAACATGTTCTATAATGCCTCGGATGTCGGGCAGATCGCCATGGCTGAGCTCATGCAGGCCATGAATGTCATCAGCCAGAATAAGGAAAAGGAATCGGATATCATCGATGTCCAGGTCAATATCGATGTTGACAGCAACCGCAAGACGGCGTCGCTCATCTCGGCCATCCCGGACAAGAAAACCGTGAAGCCGGGGGAGACGGTCAACTTCACGACGACCATCAAGCCGTACCGCAAGGCCAAGGAAACCCTTGTCATTCCGTTCACGGTGCCGGAATCGCAGCCGAGCGGGCCGATGAATCTCGATATCCGTGGCGGCGGCCTCGTGCCGGCGACAGCTCTTATGCTTCTGCAGCAGTCGGGCGTTGATGTCGTCAGCGAAGAGGATTCCAAACAGACAACGGAGGATAAGCTCAAGAATCTGCAGGAAACGGGCCGCAACAATGAGGTCATCATCGCACCGAGCCAGGTGCAGAAGCCGGTGTCGGCCAGCGCTCAGCGCCGTGCCCTGCAGGCTATGCAGGCCAAGGGCCATAAAGTCGATCTGCTCGGCCTCCAGGGGAAGGAAAGCGCGGGCAAGACGAAATTTGCTACGAATTACATCATCGACAACGTCGTCCATTCGACGCTGACGATTGCGAGAAACTGACGGGAAGACTATTGTCATAAGGATGATATGATGATAAACTATGTGTTGATGCTTTCTGAAAGCACAACTATAGGAGGATAACGAACTTAATGGAAAAGTTGATTATACATGGGGGAAACCGGCTGGAGGGCCGGGTAAAGATCAGCGGCGCCAAGAATGCCGTCCTGCCAATCATCGCGGCGACGCTTCTGGGGCAGGATGCCCCGAGTCTACTGGATGAGGTGCCGGCACTCGAAGACGTTCATACCATTACCGAAGTATTGAAGAAGCTGGGTGTCAAGGCTGAGTTTGATGAGACAAAGCATCAGCTCAAGGTTGACAGCACGGTGATCGGCAGTTGTGAGGCTCCGTATGACCTCGTGCGCAAGATGCGTGCCTCGTTTCTGATCATGGGGCCGCTTTTGGCGCGCTGCGGCCAGGCCAAGATATCGCTGCCGGGCGGCTGCGCCATCGGCACGCGTCCGATTGACCTGCACCTCAAGGGATTCGAGGCGCTGGGCGCGGACATCAAGATTGGTCATGGTTTCATCGAAGCGACGGCGCCGGAGGGCCTCAAAGGCGCTAAGATCTATCTGGATTTTCCGAGCGTCGGTGCGACGGAGAATATCCTGATGGCGGCTTCAATGGCCGAAGGCCAGACAATCCTTGAGAATCCAGCACAGGAGCCGGAGATCGTCGATCTGGCGAACTATCTCAATGTGATGGGCGCGAAGATCCGTGGTGCTGGCACCAATGTCATCAAGATCGATGGCGTGCCGAAGCTCATGGGCCGCGATTATACGATCATCCCCGACCGTATCGAGGCTGGTACCTACATGGTTGCCGCTGCGATGACCAAGGGCGATGTCTACATCGAGAATGCGATCAGTGAACATCTGAAGCCGGTCATTGCCAAGCTCAAAGAGGCTGGCGTGACCATCGAAGAGGATGTCAATGGCATCCGCGTGGTCTGCAATAAGCGCACGAAGGCTGTTGATATCAAGACGATGCCATATCCGGGCTTCCCGACGGATATGCAGGCGCAGTTCATGGCTATGCTCGCAGTTTCTGAGGGGACAGGGCTCGTGACAGAGACGGTATTCGAGAACCGCTTCATGCATGTCGATGAGCTCAAGCGCATGGGTTCGAACATCAAGATCGATGGACGTACCTCGGTTGTCGAGGGGGTTGAGACACTCATGGGCTGTCAGGTCAAGGCGACGGACCTGCGTGCTGGTGCAGCTATGGTACTGGCAGGCCTCGTGGCTGAGGGCGAGACACAGGTAGGCTATATCCATCATATCGACCGCGGCTACGACAATCTGGTCGACAAGCTCGTGGGCCTGGGTGCGGATATCTGCCGTGTCGATCAATAACTTTTCCATGAAATCCGGTGTTGGGTGCTAGTCATCCAACACTCTTTTTATATTTGCGATAAAGTTATGAAAATAACGTGTGTATTATAGAACGCTTACAGGAGGTAGCTTATGAGTACCAGAATCGAAACACCACTGGAACTTCCCCATATCAGACTCAAGAATCGTGTGCTGCGGTCGGCAGTCCATAGTTTCCTGCCAAGCCAGGAGGGGTATATGACCGAGGCTGAATATGCGATGTATGAGCAGCTGGCAAAAAATGGTGTCGGTACGATCATCACGGGACATTGCTGCGTGGATGCGCTCGGCCGGGCGAACCATGAGCAGGTCAATATCTATGCGGATTGTTTTGCCGAGCAGTTCCGCCGCGCGGCGGCAAGCGTGCAGGCGGAAGGGGCGCGGTTCATCCCGCAGCTCTCACATGCAGGGCCGCGGGCAATCGACAACGACGATCTCGTCGATGTCGTCGCCCGGCCGTTGAAGAAGGGCCGGGAGGCGCGCGCGCTGACTATAGAGGAAATCCACCATATCGAGCAGTGTTTCATTGCCGCAGCAAAAAGGCTGCAGGCAGCTGGCGTTGATGGGGTACAGCTTCATGCGGCGCATTCATATCTGCTTTCAAGGTTTATCGATCCGACGTTCAACCAGCGTACCGATGCGTATGGCGGCAGCATTGCGGACCGCTTCCGCATCGTCGAGGAAATCGTCCGTGGCATCAAGGAGGCCTGTGGGGAGACTTTCCCGGTATTCATCAAGATCAATATCGATACGAAGCATGAAGATAAGGCGGCGTATCATGAGGATATGGTCTGGATACTCAAGCGCTGCCGGGAAATCGGTGTGGAGCTTGTCGAGCTGTCTGGCGTTGATTTCATCAATCAGCCAAAGACAGCGACGCTTTACTATCTGGAAGAAGCGGCAAGGCTCAAACAGCTTGTCCCTGAGCAGCCGCTGAGCCTCGTCGGTGGCGTGCGTTCGCTGGCTGACATGGAGGCCGTCCTGGCTGCTGGCATCGATGCGGTCTCGCTGGGGCGGGCCTTGATCGCTGAGCCGGATTTTGTCACCAAGTCATTGGCTGGAGCGGAAAAATCCATCTGTGTTTCGTGCAGCCGTTGTTTTGTCCTGCCCAACATGCACCCTGGCATCCGCTGCGTCTGGGCTTGGAAGGCGGAAAAGGCCCGTCAGAAAGAACGCCAAGCGCAAAAGTCTGCACAATAAAAACAAAAGTTGACAGTATTCAGAAGATTACTTCTTAATGTTTACAAGTTGACACATGATATTTCCAGTGTTAAGATACATTCCATAAGAAATGTCCAATCGCAATGGCGCGATGTACTCGATTTGTGGAGTTGTGTCTTACTGAAGATACAAATGTATCTCGCCTGCATCCTGCGATGTGGGCGGGATTTATTTTATTTGTGTATTCATTCGGGAAAGAAGGGCTTATGATGAATGGTTTGACATTGGTAGGGCTGGCCATCGTCGTATTTGCGGCAGCTTATGCCGGCTATGGACGGTGGCTTGTCAAGACCTGGGGAATCGACCCTCGGGCGAAAACTCCGGCGGTGGAATTTGAGGATGGGCAGGACTATGCACCTGCCTCGCGTTTCACGGTGTTCTCACACCAGTTCTCGTCAATCACGGGGGCAGGCCCTGTAACCGGCCCTATCATCGCAGCGATGTTCGGCTGGGCACCAGCGCTCTTGTGGCTGCTCATCGGCGGCGTATTCTTCGGTGCTGTGCAGGATTTCACGGCACTTTACGCCTCCGTCAAGAACAAAGGCAAGTCGATGGGCATGTTGATTGAGCAGTATGTCGGCAAGACGGGCCGCCGTCTGTTCCTGCTGTTCTGCTGGCTGTTCACCCTGCTCGTGCTGGCGGCATTTGCCGATATCCTCGCCAATACGTTCAGCGGCATGACGAAGGCAGGCACGCCGAACGTCCCAGGGGCGCAGGCCGCATCGATCTCGATGCTCTATATCTTCGTGGCTATGGGCTTTGGCTGGTACATCCGCCGCTTCAATCCGACGGGGGCCGTCAAATTCGTCGTTGCTGTTGTGCTGGTCATTGCTATGTTTGCAGTTGGCATGCAGTTCCCGCTTTACTTCGATGCCCAGACCTGGCGATATGTGACCTTTGGTTACTGCTTCATCGCTTCGGTGCTGCCGATGTGGCTGCTGATGGAGCCGCGTGATTATCTCTCGTCGTTCTTGCTGCTGGGCATGGTAGCCGGTGGTGTCATCGGTGTTGTTGTCGCCAATCCGTCCATCAATATGCCGGCCTTCGTTGGCTTTGAGGTCAATGGCCAGTCGCTGTTCCCCATCCTGTTCATCACGATTGCCTGCGGCGCAGTCTCCGGTTTCCACAGCCTCGTTTCTTCGGGGACCTCCTCAAAGGCCGTAGCCAATGAGACGGATATGCTGCCGGTCGGCTATGGCTCGATGCTCGTAGAGTCCCTGCTCGGTGTAGTTGCTTTGGTCATCGCCTGTGCTGCTGCCAGCAATGGCGTCCTGCCGAAGGGTACGCCGTTCCAGATCTTTGCAGGTTCCATCAGCAACTTCTTCCAGATGTTCGGCCTGCCGGCTGGCGTCTCAGCTTGTGTCATCACGATGTGTGTTTCGGCGCTGGCGATGACGACGATCGATTCCGTGGCCCGCATCGGTCGCATGTCGTTCCAGGAGCTCTTCACGCCGAGCGAAGGTGAAACGGCTGGCGCAGCAGCCAAGCTCTGCATGGATAAGTACTTCTCGACCATCATCACGCTGGTCCTGGCCTTTATCCTATGCCTGGCTGGCTATATGAATATCTGGCCGCTGTTCGGTGCAGCCAACCAGCTGCTCTCCGCGCTCGTGCTGATCTCGCTGGCTGTGTTCCTGCGTACGACAGGACGCCAGGGATGGATGCTCTATATACCGATGACGTTCATGTTCCTGGTCACGATGACCGCACTCGTCATGAGCGTGGCCGGTATCGTGACGAAACTCCAGGCGGGAAGCTTCGTATTCATGGTGGACGGTCTGCAGCTCGTACTGGCAGTGGCCCTGATGACGCTGGCGGTGCTGGTGGTCAAGCATTGTGGCAAGGAACTTGTCACGGGCAAGGCTGAGATAGCAGAAACGGAAGCATAAGATAGATTCGCTCATGTTGTAATTTTCCCTAAGACAAAGAATCCCTGGAGCGTTTGCGAGGCGCACCGGGGATTCTTGTGTTTGCGGCCTGGAAAGATGGACGGCAGATAATCTGCAATCTGTTGCGCTTTTATAGTCTGATGGTGGGATAGCTCTTGCATATATAGCATATGTTTGATAGAATTATATTGTTGCGGTTGTAGCTCAGATGGATAGAGCGTCCGCCTCCTAAGCGGCAGGTCGTGAGTTCGACTCTCACCAATCGCACCATAGCGGATATCACAGCTCCGGTTTTCAGGCCGGGGCTGTTTTTTTTCTTCATGTGCTTTTAATCAAGGCAGAAATGTAGTATAATATCAAAATCACGCGACTTTGCGTGCATAGACTCGTTGACAGCAGACAAAGATATCTTTGTCTGTTTTCTTTTTACTTCATCAACTTTTTATTTTCTCTTGTTTGGGACTTATTTTTAGGAGGCGTGTATGGATTTCTTATTCCTGGCGCTGGCGCTCTATGCGTTAGGTGCCATGACAATGCTCTGGCCGAAGTGGCTGGAGATGGCAGCTCATGCGGCTGGCATGTTGCTGGCGGCGGCGGCAAGCGCACTGGTCTTTGCCGTGGCGGTCAGCTACCTTGGCAGCATGAGCGGTTTTTGCTTGCCTGCGGGGTTGGTGCTTTCGCATTTCGGCCTGCTGATGGATGCCGGCTGGGGTGGCTATAATCTGACCGCTGATGGCTGGAGCGCAGCTTTCCTCGTCATTACGGGGCTTGCTGGTGCGATCATCAGCCTGTATGGCATCGATTATGGCAAGGCGTACCGTGGTATGGGCATCCGGGCTCTTTCGGGGCTTTGGAACCTGTTCCTGCTCTCGATGGCGCTCGTGCTCATGGCTGGCGATGGGTTTACGTTCATCCTGGCTTGGGAGGTCATGGCACTGGTGTCGTTCCTGCTCGTCAATCATGAGAGCAAGAAGAAGGATACCGTCCATGCCGCCTATCAGTATATGGTCATGACCCATCTGGGCACGGCGGCTATCCTTGTGGCGTTCTACCTGGTGGGCAGCCAGTCGGAGAGCCTGCTGTTCGCGGATCTGGCGCACAACACGCTGGAAGGGCCGCTGCGTCATGTGGCCTTCGGTGCGGCCTTTATCGGCTTTGCCTTGAAATCCGGCCTGATGCCGCTGCATGTTTGGCTGCCGAATGCGCATCCGGCAGCGCCAAGCCATGTATCGGCCCTGATGAGCGGTGTCATGCTCAAGGTCGCCGTCTACGGATTTGGCCGCTTTGTCTTCTATTTCCTCGGCATGGAAGTCTTTGCTTATGGCCTCGTTGTCATGATCGTGGGCCTGCTCTCGGCGTTCCTCGGCGTGCTTTACGCCTCGATGGAGAAGGATATGAAACGCATCCTGGCCTATTCGTCGGTCGAGAATATGGGCATCATTTTTGCGACCTTTGGCTGCGGCATGCTGCTCGTGCAGACGGGACATGGCACGATGGCTATGGTCGCCTTCACGGCGGTGCTCGTGCATTCGCTCAGCCATAGCCTTATGAAGGGGCTGCTGTTCATGAGTGCCGGTGCGGTCATGCATGCGGTCGGCAGCAAGAATGTTGAGCTCATGGGAGCCTTGGCGAAGAAGATGCCCTATACGGCACTGTTCACGCTGATCGGTTCCATGTCCCTGGCGTCGCTGCCGTTCACGAGCGGCCTCGTCGGCGAGTGGATGGCTCTGCAGAGTTTTGTCACGCTGGGCTGGCAGACGGGGACGCAGGAAATGCGCCTTCTGGTCATCGCTGCGTTTGTGCTGCTCGGCCTTACGGGGGCGCTGGCACTGGGCTGCTTTGTGCGTCTCTATGGTGTGGTTTTCTTGGGACGCCGTCGTTCGGCACTTGTCCTGAAGGCCCATGAAATGCCGTTCTTCATGCTGCTGAGCATGGGGCTGGAGGCGCTCCTGATCGTAGTCCTGGGTATCTTCCCGATGCCGTTGGTCGAGCTTATGGAGTCATCCCTTACCGGAGGGATGCTGGCGCTGCCGATGGTCAGTGCCGATGCTGTCGTTTGGAATGGCTTGGGGATTCTGGCCGATGGCACGAAGTATTCGGCCTACAGCCCCTTCATGCTACTGATGCTCGCCCTCATCGTCACGGCGGTGCTGGCCCTTGCCCTTGAGGGCAAAGGCCTCTATGTGCAGAAGGATGTGACCTGGAACTGTGGTACGGTGCCGACGCGCCGCCAGCAGTACACGGCTACGGGCTTCTCGAAACCGTTGCGCCGTGCCTTCGACTATATCTTGAAGCCGCGCAAGGAGCGCACTTTCCTCAAGAAGGAGCATGCGTATTTCGGCCGCACGGTTCATTATAATCTGTTTATTCCGGACCAGTTCACGGAGCGGCTCTATGTGCCGGTCCAGCATCTGATGGTCCGTTTGTCCTCGTTCCTGCATCTCGTGCAGCAGGGCAGTGTACGTCTTTATATCGGCTATACGATGATTGCGATGGTGGCCGTTCTGATCTGGGGGGTGATGTAAGATGGGTTATATGGTACAGAGCTTAGGCGTGGGCCTGGCACAGGCAGTCCTGCTGCTCATCTTTGCGCCGCTCATCGTCGGCATCATCAACAAGACGAAGGCCATCCTGCAGAAGCGGCAGGGAGCCAGCATCCTGCAGGAGTATTTCGACCTCTGGAAATGGTGGCGCAAGCCAGTCATCGTCACGCCCTATACGAGCCGCATCTTTATCCTGGCGCCAGCCGTTTACTTCGGCACGACGCTGATGGCGGCGGCAATGGTGCCGGGGCTGCTCGTCAGCGTCATGCAGGCAGGCAGTGCGGGGCTCAGCATGGGGGATGCATTCGTGTTTGTCTATCTCCTGGCGTTAGGGCGTTTCTTCATGACGCTCGGGGCGATGGATTCAGCTACGGCTTTTGGCGGCATGGGGGCATCGCGCGAGATCTATATCTCCGTGCTCGTCGAACCAGCGGTCATGCTGGCCATCCTTGTCAATGCCATGCGCTATCAGTCGACGACCCTCACGCGCATGGTCATTGATTTTGACACGTTCTATTTCACGGTACCGGCAGTACTGACCTGCGTGGCGTTCTTCCTCGTCATGCTGGCTGAGAACAGCCGCCTGCCGGTGGATAATCCCGATACACATCTGGAGCTCACGATGATCCATGAGTGCATGACGCTGGAGTATTCTGGCCGCCTGCTGTCGCTCATCCATCTCGGCAGTATGCTCAAAATACTGATTTTCCTGGTGTTGTTCAGCACCTTATATCTGCCGCTGGCAATCCCTGTACCGGTCAAGGTTCTCTTGGGGGCGCTGGTCATCGGCGTGGTTGAGACGCTCAACAATAAGATGCGTCTGTTCAAGGTCCGTGTCTATCTGGCTGCGGCTTTGATCTTGCTTGTTGTTTCTTTGATTGCGGAATAAGGAGGGAGACAAAACATGGAATATTTGGTGGTACTCTTGATTTTTGTCGTCTTCCTGCAGACGCGGATCATGGAGCTTAAACGCTCGGTCTACTGCCTGGCCGCACAGTCTGGCATCATCGCTGGTGCCTGCCTGGCCATCGGCCTGGGGGCTGGTTCGGGCCTGCATGCCTGGCTGCCGGGCCTGCTGACGATTTTTGTCAAGGTGCTGTTCATCCCGGGTGCGATCCTGCGTCTGGCAGGCCGCATCACCGATGAGCGCGAAATCGTTTCCGATATCAATGTCAATTATTCGACGATGGCCGCTGCGGCCTTCCTCGTCATGGGGTATCTGCTTGTCGACCATCTGCTGCCGGGCACGCCGGGACGCAGCATCATCGCGGCGGCTATCCTCATGATCATGACGGGCCTGGCGCTCATGGTCATGCGCAAGCGCGCCATCCTGCAGATGGTCGGCCTCATCACACTGGAGAATGGTATTTATCTCTTGGGCCTGCTGATGACGGAAGGCCTGCCGCTCGTCGTTGAGCTCGGCGTCTTCCTCGACGTCCTTATCGCCGTTGTCGTACTGGTCATCCTGACGAACCGCATGAGCCTTTCGTTTATGACTACCGATACGACTGTCATGAAGAAACTGAAAGGATAAGACAGCAATATGGATTTCAACTATACTATCCCGCAGCTTGTCTATACGCTGCTGGCGCTGCCGCCGGTATTCAGTATCATCGCGGCAGTCAATGTTCTTGGCAAGGGCTTGCTGCACTGGCTCAACCGTCTGACCTCGGTGGCGGCCGGTGCCATCGTCGTCCGGCTGGTCATGCAGTTTGACCCAGCGGCGCCGCAGGCATTCGGCTATCTTTATCTCGATGCGTTGGGCCTATGGATGCTCGTCATTGTCACGATGCTCTATCTGGCCTTTGCTTGGACGAGCAAGGCGTATCTGGATCGCGATACGAATATCCGCTACGGCTATTTGCGCCGTTTCGGTCATCTTGAGGGCCGCTTCTATGCGCTTTCCCATCTCTTTGTTTGGACGATGATGCTGGTGGTGCTCGTCAATAACCTCGGCCTTATGTGGGTAGCCATTGAGGCGACGACGCTGGTTTCGGCACTGCTCGTTGCCTTCAAATTCACCCGCACGTCGCTGGAGGCGGCGTGGAAATACGTCATGGTCTGCACGGTGGGCATCTGCCTGGCGCTGCTGGGCACGATCCTGGTCTATTATGCGCAGATCCTGGCTATGGGCGGCGCACAGGCCTTGGACTGGCAGTATCTGGCTGCACATGGCAGCGAGCTCAATCCGGCACTGGCCAAGGTGGCCTTCTGCTTCCTGTTTGTCGGCTACGGTACGAAGGTCGGCTTGGCGCCGATGCATGCCTGGCTGCCTGATGCGCATTCGGAGGCCCCAGCGCTTACGAGCGGCCTGCTCTCAGGTGCGCTCTGCATCTGCGCAATCTACGTGCTCTTGCGCAATGTCATCGTCATCATGCCTGCTGTCGGCATGGGCTTTATCAGCGGCCTGTTCCTGTTCTTCGGCCTGCTGACGATTGCCCTGGCCATCCCCTTTGTCGTCGTCCAGCGTGACATCAAACGCATGCTGGCCTACTCTTCGATGGAGAACTTCGGCTTGATGGCCGCTGGCTTTGGCCTGTTCCTGCCGCTGGCAGTCGAGGCTTCGCTGCTGCATATGATGAACCATGCCCTCGTCAAATACGCACTGTTCTATACGGCCGGTACGATCATGGAAGCCTATGGCACGAAGAACATGATGCGCATGCATGGCATGCTGCAGCAGTCGCCGCGCACCGCGCTGTTCTGGCTGCTGGGCATTGTCGGTATCCTCGGCATGCCGCCGATGGGTATCTTCTTCAGCAAGTTCTACATCATCGACAGTTTCTTCCTCGCGGAGCGCCCGTGGCTCGGAATCCTGGCGCTGGTGCTGCTGGCGGGGATGCTCATCGGTATCCTTTATCATGCCATGCGCATGCTCGGCGGCAAGCCGAAACGCAAATCGGCAGGCGAGCTCATGGGCCGTCTCGACACGGCAGTGCTCCTGGTATTGCTGCTGTCCAGTGGCATCATCAGCGGTGCGCTGGCGGAAATCCCGTATCTCAGTGACCTCATCATGGCCGCTGGGCAGATTGTCTTAGGAGGTATGTCCTGATGGAAAATGTAAAAGAAATCAAGCTGGCAGACCTCCGGGCGGAGGCCAAGGCGTTGTCGACTGCTGGGCGCCATCCGCTTACGGCGATGTTTGGCCGCGATGAGACGGCTGAGCACCGTAGTTATGCGCTTTATGTCCTGTTTGAGATTCCCGAGGAAAAACGTCTGGCCGTCTTGAAGGCGCTGGTGCCGGCAGATGGCGATTTGCGTTATGATTCGTTGACGCCGGTTCTGCCAGCTGCGGCTTGGTACGAACGTGAGATTCAGGATATGTTTGGCCTCGTGCCTGTAGGGCATCCTGATCCGCGTCCGCTGGTGTTGCATGAATCTTTCCCGCAAGGATATCATCCGCTGCGCAAGCAGGTTTCGGCGACGGCCAGCCCGCGGGCCAAGGTAGGCGAGAGCAGCGAAATCAAGATGAGTGTTGCGCATGGTGAGGGCATCTATGAGGTGCCGGTTGGCCCGATACATGCGGGCATCATCGAGCCGGGACATTTCCGCTTCAGCCAGGCGGGTGAGTCGATGCTCCAGCTTGATGCCAAGCTGTTCTTCACGCACCGCGGCCTGGAGAAGGTCATGGAGGGCAAGACGCCGCATGAGGCATTGCCCATCGTTGAGCGCATCTGCGGTGCTTGCAGCATTGCCAATACTTGGAGTTTCTGCCAGGCGGTGGAAAAGATCGCCAAAGTTACGGTTCCCAAGCGCGCACAGCTTATCCGCACGCTGCTCATGGAAATCGAACGCATCACGAATCATGTCGGTGACTGCGGCAACATCCCTGCTGGTGTCGGCTTTGCTCCAGCCATCAGCCTTGGCGGCCGCACGAAAGAGATGCTGATGCGTCTGCAGGAACGTCTGGCAGGCAACCGCTTCCTGCGCGGTGTCATCGTGCCTGGCGGTGTGTCGCTGGACATCACGGCAGAGCTCCGGCAGGATATCCGTACGACGCTGGCTGCCGTAGCGGAAAACGTCGAAGCCCTCGACAAGATGTTTGCGGAACAGGAAAACTTCCAGAACCGCATCCGTACGACGGGGATTGTCCGCCATCAGACGGCGGTGGATCTGGCATTGGTCGGTGTCGGGGCACGTGCGAGCAGCTTTGCCCATGACAGCCGTCAGGATTTCAGCTATGGCGCATATCCAGATCTTGACTTTGCTGTCGTCACGCAGAAGAGCGGCGACGTGGCAGCACGACTGGCTGTGCGAATCGAGGAGCTGCGCCAGAGCTTCTTCATGGTCAGCCAGCTCTTGGAGCATTTGGACGCTGACCATACGGAACTCAGCGTTGCGGTTCCGGCAGCTGCTGGTGAAGATTTCGGCATCAGCGAATCGGCGCGCGGCAGCAATCTGCACTTTGTCGCACTCGATGCAGAGGGGCGCATCGACCGCATCTTCGTGCGCAGCGCCTCTTATCCGAACTGGCCGGCGCTGCCGATTGCCGTGCAGGGGGATATCATCCCCGACTTCCCGTTGATCAACAAGAGCTTTGAGCTCTGCTATGCCTGCTTGGACCGTTAAAGGAGGAAACGATGTTTAAGGTATTAGAGCGTTTACTTCATGATAAGATCGCCACGGAAGCTATCTCGCTTTCGGGCAGCGCACGGTTCCGGGGAAAGCTTTCGGGCAAGTGCCCGGCTGATGCACTGGCGGCTTGCGCCAAGGCGTGTCCTGTCGGGGCCTTCCAGTGCCAGGGGGAGGAATACACTGTCGATTACCGCCGCTGCCTGTTCTGTGGCCGCTGCGTGGTGGCCTGCGCTGAGGCGGCGAATGCTCCCGAGGGACTGCTGTCGCATACGGCTGACGAAGCGATGCCCTATCTCGTGGAAAAGGCACAGCAGGTCACGGCTGATGTCATCCGGCAGAAACTCGGCCGCAGCCTGCATGTCCGTCATCTTGATGCGGGTTCATGCAATGCCTGTGATTTTGAGATGGGCGCGATGTCGAATCCGATTTACGATCTGCACCGCTATGGCGTGCATTTCGATGCTTCGCCGCGCCATGCCGATATGCTGATGGTCACGGGTACCGTCACGCGCAACCTTGAGGAGGCTCTGCGCATGTCGTATGAGGCCCTGCCGGAGCCGAAGCTCGTCATGGCTTGCGGTGCCTGCGCAGCTGGTGGTGAGACGTATGGTGCTTCGTATGCGATTGTCGGCGCGGCCGATAAAGTCGTGCCTGTCGACATCTATGTGCCTGGCTGCCCGCCGCGCCCGTCGGCGATGATTGCAGGGCTGTTGGCAGCTGCTGATTTGTTAGCAGAGAAATTGTAAGTGGTCGGAGAAATTCTTCTTCGTTTGACGAGAAATCATAGATTATGATAGAGTATAAGAGGTGCAGGTTAGGTCTGCACCTCTTATTTATAGGAACAACGGCGTTATGATCAGAAACTAAGACAATTACTTTTGAGAGGTGATCTTATTGAACAGACGAATACTCCTTTCCTTAGTTGTTATGCTTATGTTAATATGTTTTTGCTCGGCGGCATTTGCGGCTGCCATTCTCGTCAAGGATGGATCGCGCGGCCAGGCCGTCAAGCATGTTCAGACCCTGCTGATCGAGCAGGGGTATCTTTCCGGTGAGGCCGATGGCGTCTGCGGGCCGCAGACCGTAGCAGCCATCAAGAAGTTCCAGGAGGCCAAGGGGCTTGAGGTCGATGGCATCTGCGGCGATGGCACCTATCGTGTCCTTTCGGGCGGTAAGACGTATGAGCCACCCGCTGTAGATCCGGAAACACATGCGGGGACCATGTTCTATGTGTCAGCGACTGCTTATAGTGCGCAAGATCCTGGCAATTCTGTGCATACGGCGACGGGCACCAAGGTGCGCCATGGCGTCATTGCCGTCGATCCGGCTGTCATTCCGCTCGGTACGCATGTGTTTATCCCAGGCTATGGCGAGGCTGTAGCTGAAGATATCGGTGGTTTTCACGGCAACCATATCGATGTGGCTTTCGACACGTATGGTGAGGCGCTGGCGTTTGGCCGTCAGAATTTTGAAATCTATATCATGGATTGATTTTTACTGGTTAGAAAAGAGGCTTTTAGGCCTCTTTTTTGTTTTTATATAAATTTTTGCAGGAATATCCCCTGGGGGAGCTTGTGCTTGCAATCAAATAAATTTATAATTTAATATAGGGATAATAAACTATGATGATAATTGAGAATTGTTTGCAGGATAGGGGAGGACGAAAGCTATGCCAAAATCTTATCAGGCGAATGAGCTCACCGGCATCATTAAGATCGATGAAGGGAAATGCAAGGGATGTGACACATGCAAATCCTTCTGCCCCGCTGACGCCATTGATGGCGCCTACGGTGCAAACCATCAGATTAACAATGAGCGTTGTCTGCAGTGCGGACAGTGTCTGGTGAACTGCCCATTCGGAGCAATCGAGGATACGGTCGATGTAGTCGATCAGGTTATTGAAAAATTAAAGGATGGCAATACGACAGTCGTGGCAACGGTTGCCCCGGCAGTACGTGTTGCATTGGGTGAGGAGTTCGGTATGGAACCGGGCAAACTCATCACGGAGCAGATGTATGGAGCCTTGAAGAAAGCGGGCTTCAAGATCATGGATGTCAACTTTGCCGCGGATAATACAATCCTGGAAGAGGGGACGGAGCTTATCCACAAAATCCAGAAATACGTGCTCAAGCAGCCTGTGGAAGGCGAACTTGGCCCATTGCCGCAGTTCACTTCTTGCTGCCCTGCCTGGGTGCGCTATATGGAGCTCTATCATCCAAATTTGCGCCAGCACCTGTCATCGGCGAAGTCGCCGCAGGGAATGGCTGGCCCAGTAGCTAAGATCTACGGTGCTGAGGAAATTTGGCACGTGCAGCCGGAGCAGATTTTCTGCGTCGGTGTTTATCCTTGCACGGCGAAGAAACTCGAAGCATCGCGGCCGGAGTTCACGGCAGCTGCTGATTACTGGAAGAAGAAAGGCCATACGGCAACGTATCAGGATACCGATGTCGTCCTGACGACCCGCGACCTGGCGCGTCTGCTGAAGAAGCTCAATATCGATGTCCGCAATGTGGAGCCGGCTGAGGAGAAAGACAACCCACTGGCTGAGTATACAGGCGCAGGTACGATTTTTGGTGCAACGGGCGGCGTCATGGAAGCTGCCCTGCGCACGGCTTACTTCGTCCTGACGGGGGAGGAGCTCGGTGAGCTCCGCTATGCGCCTGTCCGCGGCCTCAAGGAGGTCAAGACGGCGGATATCCCGCTCAAGCTCAAGGACAATGGCCAGGAAATCACGCTGAAGATCGCGGTTGTCCATGGGACGAAAAATGTCGAGCCACTGTTGGCTGAAATCGAAGCTGGGAGCAGCCCGTATCATTTCATCGAGGTCATGAACTGTCCGGGCGGCTGCGTAAACGGCGGCGGCCAGCCAATCAACCCGATGGGAACGTCCTGGACCGGCAAGTTCAAGGCTATCTTGCCATGGTGATAGGAGGTGCGTTATGAGATATTCCTATAAAGAAAAAGAAGTAAAGATCAACCGCCGCGAATTCCTCGGTTTTGCCGGCGTCATTGCGGCATTCCTCTGGACCGGTGCCTATACGGTGACGGATCTCATTGTCGACCGCACGAAATACATCAAGATGCGTACGGCAGGGCTTTATCAGGATGATGAAAAGCAGGCAAAACGCCAGAGCCATCATAACCAGAGTCTGCTCAATATGTACAAGAAAATGAACTTCCAGCCACTGAGTCCACTGGCGGAAGAGCTTTTCCATACGCATTATGTAGACCGCAGTGTCCTGTAAGAAAGGTGGGATTGTGATGGATAACAACTTTAAAGGAAATGAACGGATTCTTCATCATAGCTTACCTGTCCGCTTGTTCCACTGGTGTCTGGTACTGGGGTTTTTGCCAGCAGGACTTACCGGTGTGATCCTGTTTTTCCGTCCGTTTGGGGAAGCAGCAATGCATCTGACGATGCAGGTTCATATCGTAGGTGCATGGATTCTCATGATAGCCTGCACGTTGTTTTTCCTGCTCTGCCCAGGACGCGTAGTAGCGTTTTGGCGCGAGGCCTTCCATTGGACGAAGCAGGATATTGAATGGATGAAAGTCGGTGGCGGTTATCCGCAGAAAATGATTTTCCTGCAGGAAATCGATGTACCGCCGATGGGCAAAATCAACTCGGGTCAGAAAATGATGGGTATCATGGTATTTTTCGGTACATTGCTCATCATCCTTACGGGTGCGGTGCTCTACTTTGCCCTGCCGCTGGTTCCGAAGGAGATTGCCTACTATGCAGATCGCATTCATCTGATTGTTGGCCTGGGCCTGTTCCTTTGCGTCTGCGGGGGACATATTCCCCTCGGCATCTACAACTGGCCGGAGTTCTGCAGCATGTTCGGTGATGGCACCATCAATGCCAAACACGCCGCACATCATCATCCGCTCTGGACCCAGAATGAAATCGAAAAAATCAAAGACTGATTGAGAATACGAACGCCCCTATAACTGAGCATTGAAGCTCAGTTATAGGGGCGTTTTCATGAATCCATTATAGGCTTAAAAACGGAAGTCGCGTTCGCCCTGTTCGATTTTCTGCAGGCGTTCGGACAGAGTCTTGCGGGCGGCGGGATTGGTTACATCGGGGATGTTTTTCGCAATCAGTTTCTCGCCGGCAGCTTTCGTTTCCGGGGAGGCATAATCCTCGAGATATTCCTTGAGGGTCATCAGGGCATTGGGCAGGCAGCAGTTCTGAATCTGCTTTGCCTTGCATAGGGCCATGAAGCGGTCGCCGGTGCGGCCTTCACGGTAGCAGGCCGTGCAGAAGGATGGTACGTAGTCCATGTCGATGAGCCATTTCATGACATCGTCGAGACTGCGGGTATCCGACACATCGAACTGAGCCGTTTCGTCGGGGCGTTCTTCCTGGGTGTAGCCGCCAACGGAGGTTCTGGAACCTCCGGAAATCTGGGAGATGCCAAGATGCAGGACGCGTTCGCGGGATTTCTGGGATTCGCGCGTCGAGACAATCATGCCCGTGTAGGGAACGGCAATCCTTATGCAGGCAACAATCTTGGCGAAGGTATCGTCGTCGATGGCGTTGCTGAAGGTATTCACGTCGATATCGTCAGCCGGGCAGATGCGCGGCACGGAAATCGTGTGGGGGCCAACGCCGAAGGTGGCTTCGAGATGTTCCGCATGCATCAAAAGGCCAGCGTATTCGTAGCGGTATTTGTCTAGGCCAAAGAGTACACCAAGGCCGACGTCGTCGATGCCGCCTTCCATGGCGCGGTCCATGGCTTCGGTGTGGTAGGCGTAGTCGTGTTTCGGTCCCGTCGGATGGAGCTTCTCATAGGAATCCTTGTGATAGGTCTCCTGGAACAGGATGTAGGTGCCGATGCCAGCTTCGTGGAGCTTGCGGTAGTTTTCCACCGTGGTGGCGGCGATGTTGACGTTGACACGGCGGATGGCGCCATTCTTGTGTTTGACCGAGTAGATCGTATGGATGGAGTCGAGGATATACTCGATCGGGTTGTTGACCGGGTCTTCACCGGCTTCGATGGCCAGGCGCTTATGGCCCATATCCTGCAGGGCGATGACTTCGTCGCGGATCTGTTCCTGCGTAAGCTTTACGCGTGGGATGGTTTTGTTGACCCCGTGATAGGGGCAGTAGACGCAGCCATTGATGCAGTAGTTGGACAGGTAAAGCGGAGCGAACAGCACGATGCGGTTGCCGTAGAATTGCTTTTTGATGTCCTCGGCAAGCTTGAAGATCTCCTCATTTTTTTCGGGGATCTCACAGGCCAATAGAACCGATGCTTCGCGATGGTCAAGGCCTTTGCATTCCTTGGCTTTCGCGAGGATGGAATCGATGAGTTCAGCATTGTTCTTGTTTTGGTCAGCATATTCAAGGGAGGCGAGGATTTCCTCGTGGTCGATGAATTCTGCGGCTTTGCTCGATTTGGGATTATACACAGTATGGTTCCTCCTTCATTTTCATATAGCGGACATTGTCGCCCCGGTCGACGGCCAGCTCACGGCCGACGGATTTCATTCGTTTGGTTAGGCAGACAATGCATTCAGCAGCTTCTTCCCCAGTGCAGATCTTGTTGTCGTAGAGCTGGTATTTTGCCCGGACGTTCCGGGGGGAAAGGTTGGGCATGACTACGTTGGCACCAGCCAGGATGCCCTTTTCGCGGCCGCGGGGATCGATCGTGCCCAAGGCCGTGGTGGCTGGCAGCAGCACTTCTGGCAGCAGCAGCCGGATGAGGCTCAGCAGGAACAGCGTCTGGTCTAAGGTGCCGGCTGGCTGCTGGGCAAACGGTGTTCCTGCGGCGGGGATGAAGGGGCCGATGCCTACCATCTCCGGCTGAAGCTCGTGGAGGAAGATGAGGTCGCGGGCCAGATCTTCCGATGTCTGCCATGGTGAGCCGACCATGAAGCCGGCGCCCGTCTGGAAACCGAGCGCTTTCAAGGTGCGGAGACAGCCGTAGCGGTTTTCGGCACTCATGGACGGCGGGTGGAGCTTATGGTAATGCGCAGGCGTTGCGGTTTCATGGCGCAGAAGGTAGCGCTCGGCCCCTGCCTGCCGGTAGCGCTTATAGCTTTCTGGGCTCTTTTCGCCAATGGACAAGGTGATGGCGCAATCGGGATGTTTGTACTTGAGCTGCTGCACCAGATGGCAGATCCTGTCGTCGGTGTAGTAGGGATCCTCGCCGCCTTGCAGGACGAAGGTGCGGAAGCCCAGTTCATAGCCGGTGGCGGCACATTGCAGGATCTGTTCATCACTCAGCCGGTACCGCTGGACGTTTTCATTGCTGGCACGGATGCCGCAGTAATAGCAGTTGTTTTGGCAGATGTTCGTGAATTCGATCAGGCCGCGGCTGAAAACCTTGTTGCCGTAATAGCACTGTGTTGTTTTGACGGCCAGTCCGGCTGCGTATGCCTGCAATTCTTCATCTTGGTGTGCAAGCAGATCGATGAAGTCTTCGAAGGCGAGGGTATGGGTATGAGCCAACTGGTCAAGCAAGTTTTTCCTGTTCATAGTCTAGCCTCGGATGGTTGCTGAAGTATTCGTTGTTTTTCCATTATAACACGAAAAATAGGGAAATAAGACGCCGTGCATCGTATCCATTGATAATAATCATACTGATGCACGGCGCCTATATATTGCAGTAGACAAACGGGAAGTTATTCTCTGCATATACATTCCAGCTAAAACAGTTGAGCCTCTGGATTAGTGAATGGAATATATCTTACGATTAGTTTTATTATAAAAAATATTAATGGGGGTGTGAAGCTCCCCGGGGGGATAAAAACATAATTTTTAAGCGGTTTAGGGAATTTGTCTAGTTTTGACACGCAGTTCAGAAAATGGTATAATTACAATGTTTTCGCATATTTTTGCATATGATATGCAATATCATAAAGTATGGATCAGGTGTCGCAAGACTTAATAGGGAAGCCGGTAAAGTCCGGCGCGGTCCCGCCACTGTAACAGCGAGTGATGCTGCTTCGTGGATGCCACTTTTGAGGGTATCCCGGTCACTGAGGAATGATTTTCTTGGGAAGGCGCAGCAATCATGATGAACTGGAGCCAGGAGAACTGCCTGATTGACAATCACCGTTTGACCTGCGAGCGATAGGGAGGGGATTTTCGGAGGAGATTCGTGCTCTGGATATTCCTGGCCTGTCTGCATTTTGCAGACAGGTTTTTTTTATGCCTGTCCGGTGTGCGGGCGGGGAAGGGAGAAGAGGGACGCTGTTTATGGATAAGAGTTCAGTGACATTGGTTTTTATCTGTTTGTGGAGGTGAGAGGGAGATGTTGTGGTTGCAATCATATGGGAGCCGCCTTTTGCAGATGGTGGTGACGGTCATTGGTGTCAGCTTCCTGACTTTTTGCCTGACCTGGCTGGCACCTGGTGATCCGGCTTCGATGCTGCTGGAAGCTTCGGATACGATCGTGTCGGAGGAGACGCTGGCTCAGACGCGGCATGAGCTGGGGCTCGATAAGCCGTTCCTGGTCCAGTATGGGAATTGGGCGGCTGGTGTTTTGCAGGGAAATATGGGTATGTCTTACTCTGCGAAGAAACCGGTTACAGCAAAATTGCTGGAGGGGTTCAAAGGGACGTTGCTTCTGGCATTTGTCACGATGGTCCTAGTGGTGCTGATTTCGCTGCCGCTGGGGATCTTATCGGCTGTGAAGCGGAACAGGCTGCCAGACCATCTCGTGCGGGGGTTGTCCTTTATCGGTGTATCGATGCCAAGTTTTTGGCTGGGATTGTTGCTGCTATATGTATTCGGTTTGAAGCTGCGCCTGTTTCCCATTGCGCAGTCGGAAGTCACGGCGGCGGGAATCGTGCTGCCTGCTTTGACACTGGCAATCTATATGTCATCGAAATACATGCGGCAGGTCCGTACGGTGGTATTGGAAGAACTGAATCAAGACTATGTCACGGGAATCAGGGCTCGGGGATTGTCGGAGATGGCAATCCTTTGGAAACATGTCCTGCCCAATGCGATGTTGCCATTGATCACGTTGTTGGGGATGTCGATGGGGTGGCTGCTAGGCGGTGTAGCCGTAGTCGAAATCGTATTTTCATGGCCGGGGATCGGCAACATGGCGGTGCGGGCTATCACGATGCGTGATTATCCGCTTATCGAGGGCTTTGTCCTTTGGATTTCCCTGGTCTATATGTCCATCAATTTTTTGGTCGATCTGTCGTATACTTATCTGAATCCGCGCCTTAGAAGGGAGGTACGAAGATGACGCTTATTTGGGAGCACAAGTTGTTTTCCTTTTATACGGCGCTGGTGTCACTTATCGTGCTGGTGGCATTGTTTGCTCCTTACCTGACACCGCAAGATCCGCTGGCCAGCAATATGCAGCTGGCCTTGCAGCCATCGTCGGCTGAGCATTGGCTGGGGACGGATAAGCTGGGCCGCGATATTTTTTCGCGGATCATCTGCGGCACGCAGACGTCGTTGTTTATGACGCTCTGCCTGGTGGTACTGGTGGCTTTGACGGGGTCGCTGGTAGGCACATTGGCCGGTTATTTTGGCGGCCGTGTGGAGATGGTCTTCATGCGGCTGGCGGATATGATGCTGTCATTCCCTGGGATTGTGCTGGCGATTGCCATTGCGGGAATACTTGGTGGCAGTATCATCAATACCATCATGGCGCTGCTGGTGGTAAGCTGGGCGAAATATGCGCGCCTGGTGCGCAGTCTGGTGCTCAAGCTCCGGCAGCAGGATTTTGTGCTGGCGGCCCGTCTCAGCGGCACGCGGACGCCGATGATCTTGTGGCGCCATATCCTGCCGAATACGTTGCCGCTGGTAGTCATCACGGCGGCGATGGATATCGGCACGATGATGATGGAGATTGCAGGGCTGTCGTTTTTGGGCTTTGGGGCTCAGCCGCCAATACCAGAGTGGGGATTAATGCTCAATGAGGGGCGGCAATATATCCAATCGGCACCGTGGTTGATGGTTTATCCAGGCTTGGCTATCTTTTTGGTAGTTGCGGTGTTCAACCTGTGGGGAGACAGTTTGCGCGATGTTTTGGATCCGCGTCAGAACTGAGATGTGATTTAGTCATGTTGTGGAGAGGATGATATTTTCATGGAAAAAAGCAGAATGAAGAAACTTTGGCGGGCTGTAAGCGTGGGTTTGTGCGGGATTGCCGCTGCTGCGCTGATTGCTGGCTGCGGTAGTACGGCTGGCAATGAGTCGGTGCAGAAGGGCATACTGAAGGTTGGTGTGACGAATTTTGCTGATACCCTGGAGCCGACGCAGAACTATTTTGGCTGGGTAGTCATGCGCTATGGTCTGGGTGAGTGCCTGACAAAGTTTGATGAGAAGATGAATGTGCAGCCGTGGCTGGCGGAGAAATGGTCAATCAGTGACGACCATCTGACATGGACCATCAAGATCCGTGATGGCGTGAAATTCTCCAATGGGGATGAACTGACGGCCGAGGCTGTCAAGGCATCACTGGAACGCGTTTTTGCCAAGAACAATCGTGCGGAGACATTCTTCAAGTATAAGGAAATCCGGGCCGAAGGGCAGAATCTTATCATCACGACGGAAAAACCGATGCCGAATCTCATGGGCTTCCTGGCAGATCCATTGTTCATCGTGGTGGATACGAAGGCCGAGGCTGGCCGTGATTTTGCCAAGGAAGGCCCCATCTGTACTGGCCCGTATATGGTAGAGTCCTTTGTCAAAGAAAAAGCTGTCATGAAGAAGAATCCCAACTATTGGGCTGGTGAGGTGCCGTTTGAGACGGTGGAGATCCCGAGCATCGATGATCCCAATACCCGGGCCATGGCCTTGCAGTCCGGGGACGTGGATATGGCTGTGAATATTGCAGCTGGCGATATCGACACCTTCCGCAACAATAGCCAGTATGTGGTAGACGAGATCTCGTCCCTGCGTACGGTATTGGCCCGTCTGAATCAGAAAGGGATACTCAAAGATCCGAAGGTGCGCGCTGCGCTCATCTGTGGCTGTAATCGCGAAACCTATAACAAAGTGCTGCTGAAAGGGACGTTCATGGCAGGCAAGGCGCCGGTGCCGCCGTCCATGGATTATGGGTTCGATCAGCTCACTGACCCGAATGCCTATGATCCGGAGCGTGCTGCCCGTCTGCTTGATGAGGCCGGCTGGAGAGACAGCGATGGTGATGGGATCCGCGAAAAGGATGGCCAGCCGCTCAAGCTGGACTTTGTTATCTACAACAGCCGGGCTGAGCTGCCGCTGTATGCGGAGGCTGTGCAGGCAGACCTCAAGAAGCTGGGCTTTGATATCCAGATCAAGAATGTGGACTACAACCTGGTGGATCAAATGGGCATTAAAGGGGAATATGATCTGTTGA
>NZ_VTOZ01000034.1:0-34789 GCF_008271345.1 Pseudoselenomonas caprae | reverse complement strand
CATTATATCGCGTTGAGTTTTCTCTGTCAAGAACTTTTTCAAAATTCTTTTTGACTGAATTCGGAACCGATGTGTTTCAACCCTTTGCCAATCAAGGCTTTGCGGATTCACATCTTGTGCCGTATCTCTCAGCGACTTGTATTATGATACACGTCTTTTCCTCATATGTCAACACCTTTTTCAAAAAAAGTAAAAAACGGGGTTGCTGACGGCAGCCTCCCCGTTTTTACTCTTACTCATCTCTTCCCTTTGACTTGATCTTCTTGCCTAGATCATCAAAGAACGATTTGCTGATCCGGCCAAAGATGCCCTGCTGTCCATGACGGGAATTGTCCCGTTCTCTCAGCTCATCCCTTGCCATGACGCGTTTGCCCGTCTTGGCATCAAATACTTCGAAGCGGACCCGTACCGTAGAGGTGTAGATGACTTCTGCTGGATGGTAAACAGGAACCGATGTGTGATAGGTTTCCTCATACCAAGTTCCATCCTTTCTTTTCACCTTGCGTGTTGACGTTCTTGTTTCCCAACTTGTATATGGCGACTTGACATAGGAATCATCATGCCATTTCAGGAGTTCTGCCATGATATAGATATCCGCCGCGCCTTTCGGATCTCCTGGCGATAAGATTGCAGCCTTGTCCGGGCGTATAAGCCGGTAACCAGGCCGGGCTGCATTCTTCAGATAATCTTCTGCTACCACTTGCTCCAATAGGTCATTATCCATTTCCGCTTTATCCGTAAGCGTGATGTCATAAACCAGCGCTTTCTGCACCTTGGAAAAATCATATGACTCATCTACCCAATTGGTCTTCTCCGCACTGGCTGTAAGCGGAAACAGTATCAATGCCCATAAGAATACCAGCAGCCGCCACGGCTTAACTAACCCCAATATCGCCTTCATAATTCTTGTCCCTCCCTTATGATAATCACTATATCCTATATATCGGATATTTTCCTATCTTATTTAAATACTATCTGTCTTCCTGCGGCTTCAGCAAGCCATTCTGATAAGCCAGCAGGAGGTTGTACAGGTCTGTGATTTCATCCTGGATGAGTTTTCCTTCATCGGTATCACCGACAGTCGTCCGGCAATTCTGAAGTTCCACCGTTTCCGATACGGATTCGATATCCTGATTTTCCCGCAAGGCCTCCCGAACATCGGCAATCTTCTGATGCTGCAGCAGACGCAGGCCACGGGAGTTGGATATCAGCGTGTAGCCGGAAATCCCGGTCTTGCTATGGTACGCCTTGCAAAAGCCGCCATCGATGATGATTGCCTTGCCGCCAGCCTTGACGGGAGTTTCGCCTTTCTTGACCTTTACCGGCACATGGCCATTGATGATATGTCCCTTGACCGGGTCAAGACCGAATTCCTTCAAGACCATCGCGCAGGTCGTTTCGTTGTTGATGTATCGGAAATAGGGATCAGATGGCTCCTTCCAAGTGCTTTCGTCGGGGATATAGGCCCGTTCAAAAGTCTTGAACTCCCGCCCGGACACAGGGGACAGCCGCCCGCACCACAGGAAGTACATGAAGTCCACCGCCGCCTGGCTGTGATGCAGCCAGGCCTCCCGTGCCATGCGGTCGCAGTGGTCAAACCACGCCCGTCCCCGCAACTCCTGCCCCTCATAGTCTACGGATCGCAGCGTGCCATCCTCATTGAGCAGCACACAGCCATGGAACAGCAGATTGCCATTGTAGCGGGTATACAGGCTGCCCTTTTGATAGAGATAGTCCACATGGCGCTGCAGCACGGTGCTTTCCACAAAGTAGGATTTGAGGTCAGCCATGATGGCTGCTTCTTTCTCCGTCAGCTGATAAGGGTCGTCAGCCCCCTCATCGATCGTAGGGAAATAAGCGCTTTCCAATTCATAGCGCTTGCCATCCCCCAGTACCGCATGCGAGGAACGCAGATCGATCTTATCCAGCAGCAGACGGCTTTCCATCTGATATTCGGGATGACGGCGGATAAGCTGTCCCTCCAATTTGAACATCATCATGGTGATGGCCTTTTCCGCCGCCTTGATGGGATTGGCATCTGGATAGCTGTGCAGCGCAAAGGTGGTCAAGGGCCGCAGGCTGATGCCATAGCCACGTTCCAAGACATCCGTATTGTTGTAGCGCAGGGAATTGCGCACCACGGCCGCAATGCAGGTCTCATTGCCCAGCGCCGCTCCCATCCAAAGCACATCATGGTTGCCCCACTGGATGTCGACTGAAGGATGCTTCATCAGCAGATTCAGGATGGCATCCGGCCGGTTCCCCCGGTCGAAGAAATCGCCCACGATATGGAGCCTGTCCACTGCCAGCCGTTTTATGAGCACGGTGAAGGCTTCAATGAAGCCTTCACCGCTGTCAATCTGCACGATGGTATTCAGCAGGCGCTTATGGTAGACAAACTGGGCATTGTCCGCCTCCGGCCGGGTATTCATGAGCTCCACGATCACCGCCTCATAGCGCTTGGGAATGAAACCGTAGACCTTGGAGGCCGGATACTTATAGCTCATGAGCTTGGATAATTCCAGCAGCTGCGAAAGATTCTTCCGGTACCATTCCGGCGTATTCTCATGGTCATGGGTGATCTGCTCGATCTTTTCCTTGGGATAATAGATGAGCGTGCAGAACTCAGCCTTCTCCTCTGCACTCAGGCGTTCGCCGAAAACATAGTCCACCTTTTCGCGGATGACCCCCGAGCAGTTATTGAGTATATGGAAGAACGACGCATACTCCCCATGCAGATCGCTCATGAAATGCTCGATGCCCTTGGGCAGCGACAGACGCGACTGCAGATAGATCAGCTTTTCATAGACGGCTTCCTTGGTCGGGTATTTATCCGCCAGCAAGCGCAGGACCTTATTGGGACGACCTTTGGCATAGGGATTCCTCATCATGGCAGCCACCTCGTTCTTGTATATTCCTTATCGTTCTGTGCTATTCATAATCATTTTATCATAAGTTCTGCCTGAAAGATATAGCAGAGCAGCACCACAACAATCGAAAAGATATACTCGGTGACCGAGCCCACGGTAAAGAGTTTCACACCGACTTTCTGCCACGGCGTGAACAGCGGCACCTTGCCGCAGACGGCATCCTCAGCAATATGCAGCAGGGCCCCGATGCAGAAATACACCCCGATATTGCCCAAGTCCATGAATGCGTCCCAGCCGCCGCCCATGACCTTGAGCTGCAAGCCCAATAACAGCAGATAGAGCATCGGCCAATGGGACCAGCCGCGATGGCGGCTGCGCCAGCTCCAGTAATTGCTGCCGCGCGGGCTGCCCTCGAGCTTGTCCGGCATAATGGCTCCCGCCATGCTATACAAAGCCGGCAACGGATCCTGCACGGCCGCATAGACGATGACCCCCGTTACCACCTCATGATTCACCCATTTCATTTGCTATTACCTCAAAATCGAACAGTTATTCTCGCAGATATTGTAGCATATATGTTCGTTTTAGGATAGTATTTTTCTGCTTTTTTTGCCCTCACCACAATCCTTATAGTATAATAGATACAATCAAAGTTAGGAGAATAGAAATATGGACGATTATACCTGGCAAAAAATGCTGCGCCAGCGGCGTGTCAGACAACGGCGGCGGCTGTACCTGCTGATCCTGTTGCTGGCGGCCTGCATCGGCACGGCTATCTGGTATGGATTCTTTTATACGCGGACGCCAGAATATGCCCTCAAGCAGCTCTCGCTTGCCCTTGACCAGCATGATTCCGCACGCTTCCAGAAATATGTGAACGTAGAGGTACTTTCCTCCCGTGCCTACGACGATCTGACCGTCGATCTCTTTGCCTACGATTCGACCTTGACCGCAGATACCAAGGCCATGTTCGAGAAATTTTATATCCTGATCAAACCACAGCTGACAAAGGGGCTCGAGCAATCCGTCCTCGGGCGCATCGACAGTGGCAGCTGGAGCTTGCCGGAAGGCACGGATATCCTCAAGGGACGCCAGCTTGGCATCGACTTCGAGCGGTTCCTCGAACGCAGCCAGCTGCGCAATACCAGCTTTGTCAGCCTCGGCAATGTCGAGCATAATGGCACTACGGTCACAGCGGAGCTCAAGGTCCGCGAGGACTACACCCAGACGCCCTTCACCCTGCAGCTTGTCCTCGAGCAATCCAAGGACGGCCACTGGCAAGTCGTCTACATCAAGAATTACCGACAGTACCTGGATACGATCGCCCCGCTGCAGAACAGCGACATCGCCAGCTACATCGACAACACAGAAAGCATCGTCGAGGCCTATAATTATGATTTCATCGCTTACCGCCAGCGCTTCCGTGAGCTCAGTGCCACCGCCAACGGCCGCCTGAATGAGCAGCAGCGCAGCCGGCTTGCCAAGCTGCTTGAGAACGAAGTGATTCCAGCCCTCAAGAAACGCCAGCAGCGGCTCGATGAGATCGATGTGCCGGCCGGGGCCCAGTATCTTGCCCGCCAGCGCCAGCAGTCAACAGAAACCACCATCAAGGCTTGGCAACACTTCATCAAGGGGCTGCGCGAAAACAGCCAGGCAGAGTTCTCGACGGCTGAGACCCTGCACAAGCAGGAACTAGCCATCGACCTGCGCATCCAGGACATCATCCACCATACCGCTATCAGCAAGAATATCCCGAATCTCCCCTGATACAGCCTACGTATTCTTCAGGCTTGATTCGACAGGATTTCGTAGTAGAATGTAGATAAGATAATCGCAAAAGGCAGGGATGAAAAATGACAACACCAAAGCAGCAACTCATAGCACCCATGTCCGGCAAAACAATGGATCTTGCTACCGTGCCCGACCCGGTCTTCTCAGAAAAACTGACTGGTGACGGCTTGGCGATCGTAGCCGAAAGTGATACCGTAGTCGCACCATGCGATGGTGTGATCTCACTTTTCTTCGACACCAAGCATGCCTTTGCCATCACCACGGACGATGGCGTGCAGATACTCGTCCACGTCGGGCTGGATACCGTCATCATGAACGGAGAGGGCATCACGCCACTGCATCAGCGCGGCGACCAGGTCAAGGCAGGCGAGCCTGTCCTGAAGCTCGATTTGCCGCTACTGCAGAAACGCAAAATCAACCTGATTTCGCCATTGCTTATCGTCAATTACGAAACGGTGCGGAATCTCACGGCTACGGAGCCTAACCAGATGGTGACCGGCGGCACAGATACCGTACTGAGCTACACCAAGTGAATAACCAAAAGAGGCTGGGAAAATGCAGGCACATTTTCCCAGCCTCTTGTCGTATATGGATATAGACGATCAGAAGAACAGCAGCAGCGTCAGGCCGATATTGACGACCGTAGCAATGGCTACTGGCACAAAGGTGCGCTTCGCAAGATCCATCGGCGAAAGATGGGCCGCACCAGCCACAACGATCATGACCGCGGCAATCGGCGACATCGAACGCGCGAGGTTCGAGACGAAGTTCATCGGCAGGACGAACAGCACCGGCGCCAGTCCCGAAAGTGCAGCGACCTTCGGTGCGAGCGGCACGAAGGCGAAGAACGCCGCATTGCCCGAACCCGTGACGAGGGTCGCAGCAATGATGATGCCCACGAAGACGAACATCATGCCAATGCCGCTGAAGCCTGCATCCTGTGCCCCCGTGATCAAGGTGTTGATGGCCCCCAGCGAGATAAGGCCTTTCGAGAAGGTCTCCGCAGCCACGACCAGCGTGACGACGGTCGCCATCTGCAAGCCCATGCCATCCCAGTAAGCCTTGACCCCCTGGCAGGCAATCAGGCCGTCGCGATGGCGAAGGAGCTCAATGACCATCGTGATAGCCAAGGACAGCAGCGTTGCCAGGCTGATATCCATCTTGACGCCCATGTCGACCAAGCCGAAGAACAGCACCAATACCAGCGGCAGCGTCGGCAGCAGCGCATAGAAAGCCGGAACATCCGGCGATTTCTGTGCCTCAGCCTGCTCCTTCGTGATGGCTGCCGAAACATCCTTGCCCGCCATCTCATCCGGATGCTTCCTGTCGAGATATTTCTGCACGAAATAATGCGCCGCAGCCAGCGACAGCACCGTAGCGATGCCGATGGGCACCTGATACTGCATGAAATACGGCACGATTTCCATGCCGATGAGCTCAGCCGCATAGATGCTGTCGGCACCAGCCGGCCCCCAGCCCGGAGCCGACGCCGTAGCGATGACGGCGCAGGCCGCGATACGGCTGACGCCCAGCCGCACGAGCACCGGATACATCGTGACCATGAGCAAGAGCCCGAAGCCCGAAGCCGAGCTGATGAACATAGCCAGCACATTCGTCAGGATCGACGTGAGTGCCAGCACCAGATACGGATGGCCAAGCTTCTGCAGCGGCTTGATGGCCAGGCGGACCAGCGCCGTGCTGGCACCGATCTTATCCATATACATCGAAAAGCCGCCGATGAGCATGATGATCATGCCCAGGGCAGCCGCCCGGCTCGAAAACGCCAGGCTGATGGACTGGATGATATCCAGCCAGGCTGAGCCCGTGCTTTTCTTGTCCGGCAGAATCTCGCCCAGACCAAGCACCAGCGTCAGCATCATCATGATGACGCCGGCCGTGAACAATACCGGCTGGGCCGGATACTTCTTGAGCACCAGCCGCGTCACCCAGACGACAGCGATAAGAGCAATAAGCAATCCTAACATAAAAGGACCCTCCTAGAATATATAGTACAGGAATATAATTCGTTGATGATATCATAAATCCTGTTTACATCATAACGGCGGTGGAAACTTATTTTCCTCTCTCCATCCGCCCGACGCGCACATATATCCCAGAGGGTCTTGTTCATTTGTCCAAGGAATGCAACCGGGTCGACTCCCAATAGTCGCCCATGGATTGTCCCGGCTGATCGGTCACATCATCCACGAGATAGGCCCCCAGGCCAACGGCAGCCGGATCAAAAGCCCGCGCCGCCTCGACACTTGCAAACTCCACTTCCGCATACCAGAATTCCGACGGCAAGCCGCCATCTACATGATTCACTTCCAGCCGCAGGCCATCCGCCAGCTCATAGGTACGTCGTACTTTTTCGATCAGAGGCGCGTCAATAAGATCCTCCAGCTCGCCGAATTTACCGGCGGGAATCGGCAGCTCCACTTCCTTGCGCGCCAGTTTCCCTTTGGACTTGAAACAAAGAATATACTCTGCCTCCAACGGTTTACTGGTACAGTTTGTCCAGGTGGTTTCCTCCTCGCGAATCCGCACCGTCGGCCGGACAGATACATAGCCCTGGCGCATCTTTTGCTCAAAGGCCAATTTAGCGGGCAAACCTTCCGGCCAGCCATTGACCATCCATTTCCGTTCGATTTCTACTGGTGCCTTGTGTTGAACCATCATACCATTCTCCTTATCCGCTATTATTGCTGTAAATAAGCATTGATTTCTTTTTGCAGTTTATTCAGGGAATTATTGAAAGGAACGATGCCTGTGATGACCTGCTGCAATTCATTATTGGCACGCAGCATCGCCTCATCATATCCCTTAAACCTTGGCTGCATAACGGCCCGCTCCATAACCTCGCTGACCACCCGGAGATTCATCTCCTCACAACCCGGTGCATTGGCTGCAAATAAAGCCTGCGAGGTATCTGCCTCTACCACGTCACGCCGCGATGGCAGGCCCTGCGTCTTTGTCAGCATGAGCTGCTGGCTTTCCGGCGCATAGCAGATTTCTTTCAGCAGCAGCCATGCCAATTCCCTGTGCCCAGACTTAGCACTCATGCCCATAAGCATCGTCTGCAGGTTTGATACATTATCGCCTGATGGCCCGGCCGGCAATTTGATGCAATCCCATTCAAAGGAACTATATTTCTTGATACGCCAAGGGTAAGGCTTATACGTTCTGTATTCTGCAAAGGTAAACGGCCGGAACGCCACACGGCCCATATCGAAATCCTTCGCTGTGACTTCGCGCCCCCGCTGCGCATTATGCAACTGCAAAAGGAACTGCACGGCCTCCTCCATGCGGCTGCTGGCAAAATACGAAGCGCGCCCGTCCTCACGAAACAGCTCTACGCCATTCGTCACGACGGCAAGTTTCCAATCGTAATCATAAAAACCGAACTGATCAAGCACGCCATCGCCATCGGTATCCTTTGTGACGCGGCGGCAGATTTCCAGGAAGTCCTGCCACGTCCAGTCGTTGCCTGGAATCGCAATCCCCTCCCGGGCCAGCAGCGTCTTGTTGACAAACATCAGCGTCGGCACGCTCGTAACGGGCAGCCCATAAGCACGGCCATCATAACGGCCATAATCCAGTGCAGCCGGATAATAGACATCCCAGGAAAACTGCTTGTCTTGATTGCCAAAATCCGACAGATCCTGCAAGGCCCCCATAGCCGCATACATATTGAAGTCCGTACCTGGCACAACAAAGACGTCCGGCTCCTCTCCCGCCAGCAGCTTTTCGGCCAGCCATTCGGAATAATCTTCTTTTTTTATACCGCTTACATACGTTACCTTTACGCCAGGATGCTTCGCTTCGAAGCGCTTGATTGCCGCCTCGACAACAGCATAGGAATCGCCATCAGGAACATCCCAATTGCTGCCGGCAAACACCCCGACCCGCAGCTCGACGGTTTTCTGCTGCTGATAAGCCAGCATCCCAGCTAAAAACAGCAACAATGCCACAGCCAGCAGCAACAACTGGCGCTTGACATCGCCCCGCATCAGAGCTCCACCTCCGCAGCTGCAAGCCCCGTCTGCACAGCCCAGATGGCCAGCTGCGTGCGGTCACGCAAATCCAGTTTGGAAAGCGCATTCGAAAGACCATTGCGCACGGTCCCCTCTGAAAGGCTCAGCCGCTCGGCAATTTCCTTGTTGGAAAGGCCATGGCCAACGAGATGAGCAATATTGCGCTCCGTCCGCGTGAGATCCTCGGCACCGCTGGTACCAGTCTCGACGCTCAGGTTGTTCTTGGCCATCTGGTTGAACAGCTTGACCACCTTGGCCACCACCCCTGGATTGATCATGGCACCACCACTTACGACCGTGCGGATTGCATTCGTAAGATCCGGCACCGATACGCCCTTGAGCAAATACCCGCTGGCTCCGTACTTCAAAGCATTGAATACATATTCATCATCATCGAAGGTCGTAAGGATGATGATCTTGACCGCAGGATAAAGCTCTTTGACTGCCTTGGTAGCCTGTACACCATCAAGCTCCGGCATACGCACATCCATCAGGATGACATCCGGCTGGCTCACCTTGAGCATATCCATAAGTTGCCGGCCGTTTTCAGCCAGCGCCGTCACTTCCATGTCCACATTCTGATCCAATACGATCTTCAGGCTCTCGCGGATAAGCTCCTGATCATCGGCAATCACTACCTTTATCATTCGTTCTCCTCCTGTCTCGTCCCCGCCGGTATCGTGGCCTCCAAAGTAAAGCCATTGTCACTCCAATATCGCAGCCGCCCATGCAGCAAATCAAGCCGTTCCTGCATATGGCGCAGGCCAAATCCTGGCTCAACATCCTCACAGCCATGGCCATTGTCGGCAATGATGATGTAATTGCGCCCAGGCTCCGTGCCAATCGTTACGGTCGCCTCAGTGGCCTTACCATGCTGGTTGGCATTGGTGATGCCCTCCTGCACGACGCGATAGATGACTTCCTCCTCATCTTCACGCAGATTATCTGGCCAGCCTAAGGCAATCACACGGATTTTCATATTCGATGACTCCGCAAACTCCGCGACCATACGCGCAATCGCATGGCGCAGCGGCAGCTTCTCCAGATCATCGGGGCGCAGCTTCTCGACCGAACGGCGCACATCGACAATGCCACGACGCGCGGTCTCGCGGATCTTAGCCATCTGCTTCTTGGCCGCCTCTGGTGCCGCATCAACGAGCACAAGACAGGCATCAAGCCCCGCAGCGATACCAGTCAGCGCATGGCCAAGCGTATCATGGATTTCCCGCGCCAGACGATTGCGTTCCCGCGTCTCGGCCATACGCTCTGCCTCGATAGCATAAATCCGCAGGCGTTCATTGGCCTCGCCTAGCTGCGTATTGAGGCTGGCAATGCGCTCCTTCTCCTGATGCTTGCTCTGCACGAGCAGCACAAGGTAGGACACGAACAGGATGATATTCAGCGAGACAAAACCATTCTTCACGGCAATGAGAACAGCCTGCACCGATGATTTATAATACGAAGTATAGGCATCGAACGGCGCCACATGCCCTTGGAAAATCGCCAGATTATAGTTTGCTATGCAATAGAGTCCAAACATAGCACCCACCAGCAGCCAGCTCTGATTCTTGCCCTGATAGCGATGCATAAGATCGGCAACGACCAGCAGGACAACACCATCATAAGCAAGATTCAGGCTGCGCATAAGCAGCATGCAGGCAGTGATTTCAGCCAGGAACACCAAATAGCGCATCATATCACTGAGCGTATCCCGCCGATAAAGATGCCCCAGCAGGACCAGCACAAAAAACGACCCCATCGATAAGGAAAATCCCTTGCCAGCAGGCAGTGGCACGATTGGCAGCGTCTCCAGGAAAGAGCGCGCCGACATACTCTGGATGATTTTCTCCTGCGTAATGCTCATAAAGCCAGCCATCAGAAATACGACCAAGCCATTGTAGATACTGAGCAAACGATAAAGGCCCGCAATCCGGACCCTCTCCTTCAGCATTTCAAAATCTACCTTCATGCTCAGTTCCAGCCCTCCTTATCTTCGGTCAGCAACCTATCGCGCGTCAACAGCTGCGTCGTCAGCTGGATAACCCGCTCCGTTTCCTCACCAGCCAGCAGCCGGTAAGCCTGCTCCGCTGCCCGCCGGCCGATCTGGCGCGGAGACTGCCCCACCGTAGCCGTCATATGCCCCTGCCGGATCATTTCCTTCGTCTCAGGCACGCCATCGACCCCATAGACCATCACCGTATCAAGCCGTCCCGCACTCTGCAGCGCTGCCAGGGCCCCCATAGCCGCCGGATCGTTTAGCGCCATGACGATGGATACGTCAGGATGACGCTCCAGGATACGTCCCATCGCCGGCATCGCGAGCTCAAGCTGTCCGAGGCATTCCTCCTCATCGACAATCTGAAACTCCGGATGGCCCGCCAACGTGTCCTTGAACCCCTGTATGCGGTCAACAGAGGAATGCGCCTGCGAGTGCTTGAGCAAGCCAATCTGGCCGCCTTGCGAAACTGCCAGCAAATGCTGGGCGCACTGTACACCAGCTACATAGTTATCCGACATGACGGTACAAGCCACATATTTCTCATCCTGCACGCTCGTATCGATGGCGATGACCGGCACATTAGCCGCATAGGCATCCTCCAAGGCTGGTTCGATGCGTTTCCAATCCACAGGGTTGATGAAGATGATTTCTACACCCTCAGCAATAAGCTCACGGATTTCCTCCCGCTGGCGGTCAACCGATAAGGCAGGGTCACGCGAAATCAGCACATCCCCGTGATTCTCTACTACTGTCCGGATTTCCTCATCCACGACTTCATAGAAGGGATTATTTAGCGTCATATAGACAGCCCCGAGCTTGCGCCGGTGCTCATTCTGCCGTGCGGAAAGGTCCCCCTGTGACACATGCAGCAAGCTCAGCAGCAAGAGCCCTAAGCACATCGCGCCCACGAGCCCCCAGAAATATTTTTCCCGTGCGTCCATCAAACTCCGCCTTTCTCAATCATTATGCTCCAATTATAGCACAAAACCCGCTGTCATGAGGACATATGACCTATTGTTTCTCAACAAAAAGAGCCTTGCCTTGCGGCAAAGCTCTTTCTGTTGGGAATGTATTACATAATGGAATATATATAAATATTGTAATACCGTATGGAACAAGTGGAGATATTTTCCTGCCCGTCTTGCTTACGCAAAGAGGCCAATCGCATAGCCAACGATGCCAAGCGCAAACAGGCCAAGGATAATAAGCAGCGGATTGACGCCCTTCTTGAGCAGCCACATGCAGGCAAACGTCATCAGAAGTGGCACTACGCCAGGCATCAAGCTGTCAAGCAGGCTCTGGACAGTCGTCACGACTTGATCGCCCTGGCTATTCGTATACGACGACAGTACCATCGGCATGTTGACCGACGTCCATTTCGCTACGAGTGCGCCCATGACGAGCAAACCGAGTACCGAAGAACCTTCCGTGAGGTAACGCATGCGGTTGCCGCCGACCTCGTTGACAAGCTCCGTGCCCTTGTCATAGCCGTACATGACGCCGTACCAGTTGGTCAGCAGACGGATGACATTGAACGCAACGAAGAAGATCAGCGGGCCGACGATGCTGCCCGTCAGCGCGATACCTGCACCGAGAGCGGCAAGAACCGGACGCAGCGTACCCCAGAAAATCGGGTCGCCGACACCGGCCAATGGGCCGATAAGACCAACCTTGACGCCGGAGAGGGTGTCCTCACCGATTTCCGCGCCATTGGCTTTCTTCTCCTCCATAGCCGCGATGATGCCCATGATCGGCGTTGCCAGGAACGGCTGCGTGTTGAAGAATTCAAGATGACGTTTGAGGGAGCGTTTATACTCCTCAGGATCATCCTTATACAGCTTCTTGAGTGCCGGAATCAGCGAAACGCAGAAACCGATAGCCTGCATACGCTCGAAGTTGAAGGAGCCGAGCAGGAAGTTCGAACGGATAAAAATCGATACAAGATCGCCTTTAGTAAGTTTCTTTTCCATGACTGTACCTCCCCTTACATCAGATCCGAATCGTCAATGTCATCCAGTGCATTGCCCGAGCCACCATTGCCAGCTGCAGCCGCATTGAGCTCACGCTGCAGGCCACGGATGTGGAAGTAAGCGCAGATAAGGCCGATAGCACCGAAACCAATGAGGTTGACGTTCGTGAATACGGCAATGAGGAAGCCAAGGAAGAAGTACGGCATCAGAGACTGGGCATTCATCATGTTGATGACCATTGCATAACCAACAACGACGATGAAACCACCGGAAACCTGCAAGCCGCGCGTGATAACTTCCGGGATGGAAGCCAGCATAGCATTGACCGTGTCCGTGCCAGCAACTGCTGCGATGATAGCAGCCGGAACGGCAACGCGGATGCCCTGCAGCAGCAGACCGCCGACATGGCACATCTCGATGCCGAAGGCATTGCCCTCGAGGGCGAACTTATCAGCCAAATGCTGGAAGAATACGGTGATCGTACGGACGAAGATCGTGAGAACCTGGCCAGCAGCAGCAAGTGGGACAGCCAGTGCGATACCAGCGCCGATGCTCTGATGACCGACAATGACGAGGATAGCCGAAACCACCGAAGCCAAAGCCGCATCCGGTGCCATAGCCGCACCGACGTTCATCCAGCCCAGCGCCAGCATCTCCAGCGTACCACCAAGAATAATGCCTGTCGTAATATCACCAAGTACAAGTCCAACCAATGTGCAAGCAACGAGCGGACGATGGAACTGGCACTCATCGAGTACGCTTCCCATGCCGGCAATCGCTGCGACAATAATCAGTAAAATAAACTGTACAGAAGTCATAACGTATAAACACCCCTATCTCTATTCTTGTTTCCCGGACAGACCGAAAATCCCCCATCCGTCTCTCCGGTAAATTTACGGCGAAAATGAATGATTGCTTAGTTATCAAGCCATGCCTTTAGCCTTCAAAGCATCCATGAGGTTGCCTTTTGGCTCATTGGCGAGTTTACGGATTTCAACTTCGATGCCCATATCCTGCAGCTCAAGCAGTGCCTTGACATCGTCCGGATTGACCGCAACAGCACTCGAGATCAGCGTATCGCCATCCTTATAGGTCATGCCGCCAAGATTGACCGACTTGAACGGGATACCCCCCTTGACCGCACGGACAACATCAGCCGGTTTCGTGAACAGGAACAGCGTCTTGAACGCATCGTACTTCGGATTTTTGTAAGCCTCGCAAGCCTTCTCAACCGGTACGACATACGCCTTGATTCCCGGTGGTGCCACCTGCAGCAAGAGTTTCTTGCGCATGTCATCTTTGGCGACCTCATCGCTGCAGCACATGATGCGGTTGCACCCCGTAACCTTCGTCCAGACCGTAGCCACCTGGCCGTGGATCAGACGATCGTCGATACGGCAAAATGCGATTTCCATATGTCATTCCCCTTTCATAATACCTCTGCCGCCATAACAAAATCCCCATTGCCACAGCAGCAACAACCTTATAATTTTTCTGACAGTAATTATAATAATAGAAAACACGGTCAAAGTCAGCTGAATTCTGTCATGAGTTTTCAGCCAAAGAACATGACAAATGTCATAGGAAGCGTTTTCCTGGCAAATAAAAAATCCGCATATCTCATCAAAGAGATATGCGGATTCAATCTGTCATATTCAGAACAACCCGAGCATCTTAAGCGTAAATACCCAGCCGAACAAGGTCAGGCAGGACAAAGCGCTCGTGTAGACGACGCAGTTGCCTGCAAGATCGGCATCGCTATTCATCTGCTGGGCCATGGCAAAGCTCGCTACTGCGCAAGGCGAGGCGAAAATTGCCAGCAGCGTGATGAGTTCCAAATCGCGGAACCCCAGCCAAACGGCCAGCCCCATCAAGATGCCTGGTGCGATAAGCAAACGCGCCGTTACACAGGATATGAGTTGCGGCACATGGTCATGGAAGCTGCCGCCCTTGAATGAGGCTCCCAGGATAATAAGCGCCACAGGCGTCGTGGCCGCAGCCACCTGACCGATAGGCGTCAGGATTGGCTTGGGCACAGGGATACCGGCCAGCAGAAAAACCACTGCTGCCAATGCGCCAAGTATCATCGGATTCTTGAGTACCCCCAGCAAAATCCCTGCCAGATGGAAGCTGCCGCCCCGGAAGGTCTCCAGCACAAAGACCGCAGCAATATTGTAGATGGGGATGATGACAGCAATCATCATCGTCGGGATGGCCAGCTGATCAGCACCGAATATATTGCCGACCAACGGAATGCCCATCAGTACGAAATTGCTGCGGAAAATCGCCTGTATCATCGCTCCACGGCGCTTATTGGACGGCTCAAAATGACAGACCAGCAAAGCTGCTATCAGCAGCGTCACCAGAACACCGCCCGCACCAAAAAGCATCAAGCGCGGCCGCAGCGTTGAGCCCAAATCCGCCGTATAAATGTTGAAAAACATCATAAAGAAAAAGAACACACGAAAAACCATGCGGTTCATATGCACAAGTTCCTCATCCGTCATCAGCCGCGCCCGTTTGACAAAAACGCCGATAAGCATCAAGCAAAACAATGGCACAACCGCACCGATGGCTACAAACAGATTGCTCAGCAAAACAAACTCCCCTTCCACAAATCCCTATCACCAGCGATTGCCCTTCTGCCAGAAATCCGGCGAAAGCATGACCAGCAGGGTAAACATCTCCAAACGCCCCAAGAGCATCTCCACGCACAGGATGCTCTTGGCAAACACCGAGGCCCCCGCATAGGTGCAGGTTGCCCCCGCCACGCCAAAGGCCGGACCCACATTGCCCATGACCGTCATGCTGATGCCCAAAGAATCGAAAATCGTCACGCCATCCAATGTCAGCAGCAAGGCAAAAAACACAATGCAGAATATATACAGAAAGAAAAACTGCCCCACGCGCAGCAGGGTATCCTCATCCACCTTGCCGCCATTCATGCGGACCTCGACGACACGTCGCGGCGAAAGCTTCTGATGCACCACCGCCCAGGCATTCTTGACCAGCAGTACCATGCGGCTCACCTTCACGCCACTGGCCGTCGAGCCGGCACAGCCGCCGCATATCATCAACAGCAGCAGCACCCCTTTGGAGAAGCCCGGCCACTGGTCAAAGTCAGTCGAGACAAACCCCGTCGTCGAAATCGACCCGACCTGGAAGCTCGCATAGCGGATCGCCTCGGCCGGACTTACCCCCATAGCCTGGACAAGATTGACCGCTATGAGCAGCATGGCCACCAGCTCAAGGCCGATATAGGCCTTGAATTCCGTATTGTGCCGGATGACCCCCGGCCCCTTGCGCCAGATGCGATAATAAAGGCCGAAATTGCCCCCGGCCAGGATCATGAAGAATGTCATCCAGGCCTCCAGCGGCACATTGTCAAAATGCATCGCACTGTCATCGTAAGTCGAGAAACCGCCCGTACCGATGGTGCTCAGCGCATGCGTGCTGGCCTCCATCAGCGACAGCCCGCACAGCATGTAGATGACCGTTGCCGTTACGGTAAAGATCATATACATCTGGAACAGCGTCTTGGTCATATCCCGCAGCCGCGGCAGTACGCGCTCACGCGTCGGCCCCGTCGTCTCCGCATTATACATATAGATGGTGCTCTGGCCCGTCTGCGGCAGCAGGGCGATGAAAATGACGATGATGCCCAGACCGCCAAACCAATGCGTCATCATGCGCCAGAACAGGATGGCCGACGGCAGGGAAGACAGTTTCTCCATGACCGTAGCCCCCGTCCCCGTGAAGCCCGAGATGCTCTCAAACAACGCATCGAGGAGCCCCAGATAACCACCGCAGAGATATGGCAGCATCCCCAGCGATGTCGCCAAGATCCAGCCAATGCCTGTGATGGCCACACCTTCACGCATGGTCAGCCGCTCGACGCGCACACGGCCATGCAGCCGCAGCTCGATCCCCACCAACGCGCAGATCGCCAAGGCGGCGGCAAAGCCAGCGGTGCATTTCTCGCCATTATACAGGGCGATGAAGAACGGAATCAGCATGATAGCGGTCTCCGCGACCACCAGCCGTCCCAGGATATAATAAACGATTCGTAAATCCATAAGTCACCATTTCTGACGCACGGCACGCGCGCCCAGATCCAGCAGAATCAGAAACGAGAAAATCTCAATGCGGCCAAGGATCATGAGCAGGCAGCAGGCCAGCTTGGCCCATACCGGCAGGAAATGCAGATTACCCAGCCCCACCAAGGCCGCCGTCGAGCCCGTGCTCGTCAGGCAGCCCGCAGCCAGGCCCATCGACTGCATGAGGTCGAGCCCTGCCCCCGACAATATCAGCGAAAACAGCACGAAGATCATCATGTACAGGAAGAAGAACGCCAGGATGCGCCCCACGATCTTGGCCGGCACCGGCAAGCCATCCACCTTGACGCTTACTACCATATGGGGATGCAGCGTCCGATGGATCTCGGCCCGCGTCATGCGGAAAAGCACAAGGATGCGCATGACCTTGAGGCCGCCACCCGCCGAGCCGATGCAGCCACCCACAAATACGAGCAAGAACAGCACATACCGGTCAAAATCCGGCCAGAGCCAAAAGCTCGCCGAAGCAAAGCCATTGGTCGACAGGAACGAGGCCACCTGGAAAAAACCATACCGCAGGCTATTGGGCAGCGTATAGCAGTCCATCGCGTAAAGATGCAGGGAGATTGCCAGGCCTGCTGCCACCAGGATGGCAAAGAAGCCGCGCAATTCGGCATCCTGCCATAGCAGCCAGACACTCCTGCGGTTCCATGCCTTCCAGCAGAGCAGCAGGTTCATGCCCGCCAGCACCATTGCGATGCCCGCCGCCAATTCCAGCCAGCCATTGTCATGCACCATGAAGCTCGTCACCGAGCTGCCACCGCTCGACGACAACGCTATCATGCCGCGCATCAACGACTCCTCAGCTGGCAGCCCCGCCAGATAGAAGAGCTCTGCCGCCAGCAGCGTCAGCAGTGCATAGACGCTCACACCCTGATGCACCGACTGGCTCATGCGGTTCCACACCGGACTGAAGAAGATGGTCTGCCGGGCCGTCAGCGTCAGACCAAAACAGCCGCTGACCTGCGGCAGGACTGTGACGAGCACAACGACAAACATCAGCCCGCCGATCCAGTTCATGATGGCTTGCCAAAGGCGCAGCGAACGGGGAAGCCCCAGCGGATCGAAGGGCAGGCACGACAGCCCCGTCGTCGTCAGCGACGAGACAGTCTCAAAAAAAGCTGCCGAAAAATCCGGCAGCAGCCCTGAGATATAGTATGGCATAAGGCCGACAAAGCCCATGAGCGGCCAGACCAGTACCATGAACAGGACGCCCTCGCGGATCGCCAGCTGGCGCATATGCTCAGCGCCGAGCCGCGCCATCCCTGTCCCCAGTGCCAGCGAAAAGCCAGCAGGCAGCAAGAACAGCCAGGCCTCGGGCTCACGCCAGGCAAGCGCCGACGCAAAGGGCACGAACATCGCCAGCCCCATCACGGTGGCGATACGCCCCATGAGCAGCCAGAAAAGCTCCCAGCCATTGCCTTTTTCCGTCAGAACCATAGACTACTCCTTGCCTTTGAAATACTGGATGACCTTCTGGGAAAACTTCGTCTGGATGAACAGGATCGTGCGGTCACCAGGCTGGAGCACCGTATTACCATTCGGGATGACCGCCTCACCGCCACGCACATAGGCGCAGACCAGGCACTCGCGCGGCAGCTTGACATCCATGAGCCGCTTGCCAGCCACCGGTGCCCCCTGCTGGACGATGACTTCAACCGCCTCAGCCTTAGCACCCTCCAGCAGCGAAACCGAAACGACACCGCCGCGGCGTGCAAAGGCCAGCACCTCACTGGCCGAGAGCAGGCGTGCCGACAGAACGATATCGACGCCGACCTTCTCCATGAGCTCTACATATTCGTTGCGGGCTACGCGCACCACCGTCTTGGTCTTATTGCCCGACAGATGGCGCGCCAAGAGCGCCAGCATCAGATTGAGCTTATCATCCTCCGTCAGGCAGACCACGACATCGGCCTCGGCCACGCCCTCCTCAAGCAACAGGTCGATATCCGTGCCATCGCCGCAGATGGCGATGCCATTGACCAGCTGTGCCGCCACCTGCTGGCAGCGCTCACGATCCTGGTCAATGATTTTGACATGAACATCCTGCTTATCGAACATCGCCGCCAAAGCCCGTCCCGCGCGGCCAGCACCAATAATCAGCACGCGGTGCAGTTTCCGTGCATCGCGCTGAACAAAGCTCTGGCTGAACTTCTCGATCTCCTCGGGGATGCCGATGAAATACGCATTGTCATGGGGCAGCAGGCAGTCATCACCATGGGGGATGATCATGCGGTGGTCGCGGAAGATCATCCCAGCCAACACGCCCTTCGGCAGCTGGATTTCCTTGAGCGGGATGCGCGCCAGCGGTGATTTGCGCTGCACCTTGGTCTCGAACAAGCGGATCTTGCCATGGGCAAAATCCTCGACATCGAGCGCTGCCGGCGTCATCAAGATGCGGTTGATCTCGTTGGCCGTGATGAGCTCCGGATTGAGCATGAGGTCGATATCAAAATTCTGCTTCAGATAATCCTTTGCCTCGCTCATGAACTGCATATCACGGATGCGTGCGATCGTATGCTTGATGCCATGCTTCTTGGCCAGGATGCAGCTGACCATATTCACCTCATCACTGGCCGTGACGGCAATCAAGATATCCGAATCACGGATATCGGGGTCATTCATGGTGATCGGGCTTGCGCCATTGGCCGCAATCGTCAATACATCCAGCGTATTCTTCGCCGCCTCCAGCTGATTTTCGTCCTGATCGACGACGATCACATCAAATTGTTCTTTTGACAACAGCTCAGCAATACTGTACCCCAGCTTGCCAGCGCCTACTACTACGATGCGCAACGAAAATCCCCTCTATCTCTACTATTATATAGAATCATCCCTTATACTACGGGTATTATAACACATACAAATAACGTAATAAAGCCTGCCCCATCCACACACCAGACACCTGCCGGTATCCCCATACAAAAAGACGCAGACAAAATGTAAAAACATTTCATCTGCGCCTCTCGGCAGATTAAAAAATTGCAGTTTGTCTGTTCGTGCAAGCTGAAAATAGGCTTGGATCAGCTCAGCTTGGGTGAGGGTGGGTGCTCTTTTTCTCCGCTCCGCTAAATGACCCGCGCTGATAGGTTGTACGTATCTAGGGATATGCGCCGGGCAAGCCGGCGGCGCGCCAATACATCTAGACGTTCCAGTGATTATCTACCGCGGGCCATCCCTCACTGCGTTCGGGCAGTCGCTCCGTCTACGAAGAAAGTGTACCCACCCTCGCCCTCCGATATGTTGGAACAAGCCTGTTCCTTTCCGGCGATAGGCAACGAATTACATCGATGTGCTTGCTGCGGGAGAAACGGTTCGTACCATCTCAGATTTCCATTACCAAAGGGGCGAACGGGGTAGTGCTTCTTTCTGTCTGGAGCGACTGTCCTGCGTAGCAGGACTGGGCCGTAAGCGCATAGCCTAGAAAGAACTATGTACGCCGCGACCTGGTGACGGGAGCAGGTAACTAAGTCCGTAGAGCTGGGCGTACGGTCCATTTAGCGGAAACAGAAAAAGTACTACCCCGTGAACCCCGAGCAGCGTACTATCGGGATTCCGTTCCGCACGAACCAATCGACAAACTGCAATTTATTCTGCAAACAGCTCCGTCGACAAGTATCTATCGCCCGTATCCGGCAGCAGTACGACGATGTTCTTGCCCGCAAACTCTGGACGCTTCGCCAGCTCAACGGCTGCTGCCAGGGCCGCACCTGAGGAAATGCCGATCAGTATGCCCTCGCTATGGGAGAACTGACGGCCAAATTTGAACGAATCCTCATTGGCGATCGCAATGACCTCATCATAGACCGACGTATCGAGCGTCTCTGGCACGAAACCGGCACCAATGCCCTGGATCTTGTGCGGGCCAGCCTGTCCCTTGGAGAGCACCGGACTCGTAGCCGGCTCCACCGCAACAATGTGCACATCCTGCTTCTGTTTCTTGAGATAGCGCGCTACGCCCGTCAGCGTACCACCCGTACCGACGCCAGCGATGAAGGCATCTACCTTGCCCTCCGTATCCGCCCAGATCTCGGGGCCCGTCGTCGCCTCATGGGCGGCAGGGTTGGCCTGATTCGTGAACTGGGACGGGATGAAGGAATGCGGCGTATCCTTAGCCAGCTCCTCGGCTTTCTCGATGGCCCCCTTCATGCCCTTCGAGCCATCCGTCAGGACAATCTGCGCGCCATAGGCCTTGAGCAGATTGCGGCGCTCCACGCTCATCGTCTCCGGCATCGTGAGGATTGCCTTATAGCCGCGTGCTGCCGCGAAGCTAGCCAGACCGATGCCCGTATTGCCAGAAGTCGGCTCGATGATGACCGAATCCGGCCCAAGCTTGCCTTCCTTCTCTGCCTGCTCGATCATCGCCTTGGCAATGCGGTCTTTGACCGATCCGGCCGGATTGAAATACTCAAGCTTGACGAAGATGTTCGCCTTGAGCTCATTGGCCTTGATGAAGTTATTCGCCTTGAGCAGCGGCGTGCCGCCAATCAGTTCCGTTACGCTGTTATAAATCTTACCCATAAGAAACGCCTCCAGACTTATTTGTATTATCTTTAGTTAAGTTAAAACATATATGATTAATATGTTTACATATTAACACAGCCACCCCGCCTTGTCAATGGGAAATTTCATTTCCCGCGTTATTGATTGACTTTTTCCACCCTGTTTACTATGATATAGTAAACAAGTATTACATATCATTTATATAGTTATCCAAAACATACATATACAAGGAGGGATTGTCCATGAAAATTTCTGCCAAGGGCCGCTACGGCCTTGCTGCCATGACCTATCTGGCTCGCAACTACGCCGCCGGAGCCCCGGTCACCATCATCAGCATCTCCGACAAGCTCGGCATCTCCAAGATCTATCTCGAACAGGTCTTTTCCCTGCTCAAACGCGCACAACTCGTCAATTCCATCAAAGGTTCACAGGGCGGCTACCAGCTGGCCCGCGAACCGCGCACCATCAGCGCCTACGATATCCTCGCGTCTATCGAACTCTCGCTGATGGAGAAAGCCGCACCGGCCTCCGAGAAGATGCCTGCGCTAGACCGCGCCTTGGGTGTCAAGGTTTTCGACCCGCTCGATGCCAGCATCAAAGAGACGTTATCCAATGTCCGTCTCGACGATATCCTCACGGCAATCGAAGCCCAAAAAGAGGCTGACAGCTTGATGTATTTCATCTGAATGGGTGCTTCTTTTTGACGGACATTGACCATTTTTGCCCACATTTGTCTTTTGTATACACGAAAAACGCCGAAAAAACGCAGAAATCGGCGTTTTTTGTTGCTAAAGTCACTTCAAGGGGGAATAATCCGCAAAATACAAGACTTTTGGGGCAAGGCGCGGATTCCGTTTGCTTCACAACCCTTCCCAATTATAGTATAATGCTAAATAAGTTGTTGAAGGGTACGCCCCTATCCCTCTGCATCGCTAACAACAAGATTGTTGCTGCCGCGAGCCCCACTCGCACGCCCTTCCCAGGCAGGCAGCTGTTTGTTTGTATTTTGTTGGAGGTGTTCTTCCATGTTAATTGATAACGTCCGCGTTATCATCGCCAATGGACCGTTTTCTGCGGAAGATGCGCAGTATTATATCGAACAGATAAAGAAATCCGCTAAGTTCCCCCTTAAAAAGATTATTTTTAACCGTTCCGATGCGTATCTTGATATCCGCTATTCGTTCGATTCAATCCCCTTTGAACGGATTCGCCGGATTCCATTGACGGCCCCGCACGAGGATCGTGCAGTAAACAACTGATCCCCATTGAGATTCGGCTTCGGCCGTTTTTCTGACATGAATAAGCCCCTGAAACCATGGTTTCAGGGGCTTATTCATATGCTTATGAATTCAGCTGGAACTTGAACGAATCAAGTTCCCAGATCTTGCCAGTGATGGATGCCAGCGGCGCATCGGCCGTGATTTCCAGCTCGGGCTGGATGTTCTTCTCAGGGAAGACCAGCAGGCTCGCTACTTCCTCGCCATGCTGGAAGAAGGCCTCCACGGCAGTCTTGTCGACAAACAGCTGCAACGACAGGGACTGGTCGACGAACAGCTTGAACTGCCGCTGCCCGCGGCCGCCGCGCTTCATGCCTTCGCGGTCGATGGTCATGACCTGCTGCTCCCGGTCATAGCGGAAGGCCAGTTTCTCCAGGCCATACCGGAGCACGACTTCCACCCGCTTGGCCTCGCCAAGCTCGAGTTCCATCAGGCTTTCGGAGCCTTCGAACAGCGGCTGGCTGAAACCAGCAGCCTCAGTCTTATCAACCTCCACCGCTGATTCCTGGATACGCAGGTCACGCAGCTCACGCGCCGGCCGCGCGTAGATGTGGCCCTGCCGCAAGCGCAGCTCCCGCGGAAGGGTCAGGCTGTACATCCAGCCGTGCTCCTTCGACGGATAGTCATCGTCCTTGTCGGGCATCCCCATCCAGCCGAGCAGCAGATGGCGGCCCTCGTGCTCAAAGACCTGCGGCGCATAGAAATCAAATCCGCGGTCAAGCTCCTGGAACTTCGTGTGCTGCATCATGTCCATGCTGTCGAGGGACAGATGGCCTGCGATATAGCCGGCCTGGTAGATGTTCTGGCGGTCGTATTCACGCGCCGCCAGGCCCTGCGGGCAGAACACCAGCACATCATAGCTGCCGAATTGCAGCAAGTTCGGGCATTCCCACATATAGCCGAAATCGCCCAGGCGCGTATGCACCTCGCCACGATTATGCCAGCCGTCCTCGCGCTCCTCATAGACAAGCACCGTGCCCGTCTCATTTTCCTCTCGCTGCGCACCGATGACCAGATAGCGATGCCCACGGCGCTCAAAGAGGAACGGATCGCGGAAATGACCCGTGATGCCCTCCGGATGATCCGGGATGATGATCTCTTCCTTGCGGACACTGCCATCGTCCTGCAAGGTTCCGAAGCGCTGGGCCGGAATGCGCACACCATCTTCCTTGCGGTTGCAGGTGTAGAGCACGCGCAGCTTGCCGTCCTGCGAAAGACCGCAGCCCGAATAGCAGCCGTCCTTGTCGTGCACATCATCGGGCCAGAGCGCCAGCTCCGGCAGCGTATAATGCACGAAGTCGCGTGTCTTCACATGGGCCCAGCACTTGTTCTTATGCTCGCAGCCCAGCGGATTCCACTGATAGAAAATGTGATACGCCCCGTCATGGTACGTGAGGCCATTCGGATCGTTGATCAAGCCAAACGGCATTTCCAGATGGAAGCGGTTATGCCAGCGGTGCTTGAGGGGGAATCCCTGTGCCAGCTCGGCATCGATAGCGCCTTTATCGAATTTTTCCATAACAAACATCCCCTTTCCGGCACGGAAAGCCTTCCCCGTATGAGGAAGGCCTTCTTGCTAAAAATCCTTATTCTTCCGGAGTGAACAGCGTAAAGGTCAGGCCGAAAGCAATACCAAAGCCAATGGCATTTACGATAATATACTCGAGGAGGTGATCCAGGTACAGGAGCGTACCCGGCAGAACCGTGATGCCCATGCCCGTACCGGCGAGGTGCATGAAGCTGGCCACGCCGCCAGCGAAAGCACCGCCGACCAGGGCATAGAGGAACGGCTTCATGAAGCGGAGGTTGATACCGAAGATTGCCGGCTCCGTGATGCCCAGGAAGGCCGGAACAGCCGAAGAGATATACAGAGCGCGTTTCTTCTTGTCCTGCGTCTTCAGGGCAACGGCCACAGCGGCACCGCCCTGAGCGACGATAGCACCCGTGATGATGGCATTGAACGGGTCAACACCAGTCGTAGCAAGCAGCTGGACTTCCAGCGCATTGAATACATGATGGACACCGAATACGACGATGACCTGCTGCAGGCCACCGACAATGAAACCGCCAATGCCCATCGGCATCTGCAGGAAGGCCGACACAGCACCAAAGATAGTCGTCTCCAGCGAATGCATGATGGGGCCGACAATCAGGATACCGAGAATCATCGAAACGAGCAAGGTAAGGAACGGCGTGACGATAAGGTCAATGATATCCGGCACGAAGGATTTGAGTGCCTTCTGGAGCTTAGCTGCAAAGATACCGAGAACCAATGCCGGCAGGACCGAGCCCTGATAGCCGACGATACCGATCGTCATGCCAAAGAGATCCATCGGGATCGGCTTGACATCACCACCAGCAACTGCCCAAGCATTCGGGAGCTGCGGGCCGACCAGCATGAGACCGAGGACAAGACCGATGACCGGCGTGCCGCCGAAGCGCTTCATCGTCGACCAGCAGACCAGGGCCGGCAGGAAGATGAAGGCCGTATCCGTGAGGATCTGCGACAGCAGCAGCACATTCGGGCTGAACTGTACGCCCAGGCTCTGAGCCGCACCACGCAGGCCCATGAACAGACCAGTAGCGACGAGGACTGGGATGATGGGAACGAAGACATCGCCGAACGTGCGCGAGATCTTCTGGATCGGCGTCATCTGTGCATAAGCTTCTTCCTTATTGCTGACACCGCTGAAGGTCGTTCCCTTGACGAACTCTGCAAAAACCTTATCGACAAAGCCCGTGCCAAGGATGATCTGGTACTGGGCAGCCGCAAAGAACTGGCCTTTGACACCGTCGATGTTTTCGATAGCCTTCTCGTCGATCTTGGATTTATCGTTGATGATGAGGCGCAGGCGCGTAGCGCAATGCTCGGCATTGCGGACATTGTCCATGCCGCCGACGTATTTCGCGATGAGCTTGGCCACACGAGCCTCTTTCGGCAGGTCTGCGTACTCGCTGTCATCAGTAGCGGCAGCCGACTCAGCAGCCGCTGCTGCCGAGGTGATCTCCTTGCCATCCAGCGCCACCGTGACCTTGCCGAACTCAGCGGCATTCGTGACCAGTACCGGCGTCGTCGTATCATAGCCGGCAGCCTTGATGGCAGCTTCGTCAAACTCGAGCAGCAGCTGGCCTTTTTTGACCGTGTCGCCCTGTGCGACCTTGGCCTCAAAGTGTTCGCCGTTCAGCTTGACCGTATCCAGGCCGACATGGATCAGGATCTCAGCTCCCTCTGCCGAACGGATGCCGATGGCATGTTTCGTCTCGAACAGGACAGTGATCTCACCGTCTACCGGCGCATAAACCTTGCCATCCGGATTCTTGACCGCAGCACCAAGTCCCATGGCGCCGCCAGCAAAAGCCGGATCATTAACTTCCTTCAGTTCCACCAGCTGACCATTCAGCGGGCTGTCCAGACGGATGTCTTTCATCATGATACCTCCCTATGAATTCCCGTACATGAGTTATAAATGCTTGAATGTGAATCTTTTTTGTGAAACCAATTTCATATTTATAGTCTAATCTGTGGAACCGATTTTGTCAAGAAAAAATCTCATAAAACAAGTGGAAATCCGTAAAAAAACCAGAATCACGCAAAATCCGTCATCATTTTCCCAAGGACGCAGCGCGGCCCCCATCATGCTTTTCCGCTTTGCACCCACGAACAGGCAAGCTGCAAAAAAATACCGCTGACGCCAAAAGCGTCAGCGGTATTTTCTATATAGCATCTGCGGCTATCACTGCACCAGCAGATCGCGGAACTTGGTGAATTCCTTCTGGAAGAACAGCGATACGCTGTCAACCGGTCCATTACGATGCTTGGCGACGATGATTTCCGTGATATTCTTGTTTTCCGTATCCTTATCGTAGTAATCCTCACGATAGAGGAACATGACGATATCGGCATCCTGCTCCAGCGAACCGGATTCGCGCAAGTCCGAGAGCATCGGTTTCTTGACCTGACGGCTTTCGACGGAACGCGAGAGCTGCGAGAGTGCGATGACCGGCACGTCCAGCTCACGGGCCAGTGCCTTGAGCGAGCGCGAGATTTCTGAGATCTCCTGCTGGCGGTTATCGCTATTCTTGCTTGGACGGCCCTGCATGAGCTGCAGGTAGTCGATGATGATGAGGTCAAGGCCATGCTCGGCCTTCAGCCGGCGGGCCTTGGAACGCAGATCCATGACCGTGATGCCAGCCGTATCATCGATATAGATCGGCGCACGGCTGAGCTTGTCCGCCGTCTCGACGAGATGGTTCCATTCGCCTTCATCGAGCTGGCCCGTGCGCAGACGGGAAGCATCGATGCCGCCTTCGGAGCAGAGCATACGCTGCATGAGCTGCTCCTTGCTCATTTCGAGCGAGAAGAACGCGACGCTATGGCCATGCAGGCCGACATACGAGGCGATATTGAGGGTGAACGCCGTCTTACCCATCGACGGACGCGCCGCCACGAGGATCAAGTCTGACTTCTGCAGGCCAGCGGTCAGCGTATCGAGATCCTTGAAGCCCGAGCTGATGCCTGTAAGGCCGCCCTTGGACTCGTAGAGCACGTTGATGCGCTCGAAAGTGCGCATGACGATGCTCTTCATCGACTCGAAAGCACCGCCGTTCTGGCGGTTCGCGACCGCCAGGATCTTTTTCTCGGCCTCGTCCATGATATTCTCGACGTTGTCCGTATCCTCATAGGCCGCACCAGCGATTTCCGTCGCAGCGTTGATGAGGTTGCGGAGCTCGGCCTTCTCTTTGACAATCTTGGCATGATAGCTCACATTGGCCGCGGTCGGCACCGCATTGGCCAGCTGCGTGATGAAGGGCAGTCCGCCGATCTTTTCGAGCTTGTCGCTCTTGCGCAGCTGCTCAGTGAGCGTGACGAGGTCAACGGCCTCGTCGTTGCCCGAAAGCTCCAGCATCGCCTCATAGACAATGCGATGAGCTTCCCGGTAGAAGTCATCGGGCAGCAAGATCTCCTGCACGGCGATGATGGCTTCTTTCTTTATGAGCATCGCTCCCAGAACGGCCTGCTCGGCCTCGATATTCTGTGGAGGGACGCGGTCTGGCAATGCCATAGCTAAAGTTCCTTTCTATTATCCTTCCGCGCCGGCAAAGAGGATGGCAAATGCTTCTTCCGCCGTCTCTACGGCATGGATTTCCAGCCCCAGATGCTCCTGCGGGATATCCTTGTCGTTTTCCTTCGGAATGATCAGCGTCTTGATGCCCGCCTGTTTGGCGCCATAGGCTTTCTCAAAGACACCGCCTACCGGGCGCACGCGGCCCTGCAGGGAAATCTCGCCGGTCACAGCGACGTCCTGGCGGATCTTCCGGCCCGTCACGGCACTCGTGAGCACTGCCAGGATGGCCGTACCAGCGCTCGGCCCATCGATATTGCCACCGCCGATGACATTGATATGGATGTCGTAGTCATGGATATCCTTGCCCGTCAGCCGCCGCATGACCGAAGCGGCATTGAATACCGAATCCTTGGCCATGGAGCCAGCGGTCTCGTTGAAGCGCACCGTGCCCTTGCCCTTTTCATGGGCCTCAAAAGCCACGGCCTCGATTTCGATGACCGAACCGAGGAACCCTGCCACACCGAGGCCAAAGACATGCCCCTGGATCGCCTTGTCCGAGGCCTTTTCCTTGACGAACTGATACAGGCGGCTGACCTGTGCGACTTCGTAGATCTCGGCTTTGGTGATAGCCACCGCCGGGCCCTCACCCTTGGCGATCTGCTCCACCGGCACGCTGTCGGCAGCCCCGCACTTCTCCAGCGCCAGGCTGTAAGCATCGGCCAGGATATTGATGGCCTTGCGGCCCTCGATGGTGTATTCGCTGATGAGCTCGCTGACCCCTTCATCCATCGTGACATGGAGCTTGGCTGCCGCATTCTGTACGATCTGCTGGATATGCTTCGGTGTCAGCGGCTCGAAATAGATCTCGGCACAGCGCGAACGCAGTGCCGGATTGATATGGCCTGCATCACGCGTCGTCGCGCCGATCAGCACGAAGTCTGCAGGCGCCCCTTCTTCAAACAGCTTGCGGATATACGGCGGCACCTTCTCGTCAGTCGGGTCATAGTATGCCGACTCGAAGAAGGCCCGCTTGTCCTCCAGCACCTTCAGGAGCTTGTTCTGGAGCATCTCATCCATCTCGCCGATCTCATCGATGAACAGGATACCGCCATGCGCATCGGTGACCAGTCCCGGCTTCGGCTCGGGAATGCCGCTGTCTGCGAGGCTCTTCTGGGCGCCCTGATAGATAGGATCATGCACCGAGCCCAGCAGCGGATTCGTCATATCGCGCGGGTCCCAGCGCAGCGTGGTGCCGTCCGTCTCGACGAACGGCGCTTCCTCCGAAAAGGGCGAGGCCGCCTTCTTCTTGGCCGCCTCCAGCACCAAGCGGGCTGCCGTCGTCTTGCCGACGCCCGGCGGGCCATAGAGCAGCAGGTGCTGCGGATACGGCGAGCTCAGCTTGGCCATCAGCGACTTGACCGCCCGTTCCTGGCCGACGATTTCGGAGAAATCCTGCGGGCGCAGCAGCTCCATGATGGACTGGGTCAGATGCACGGTTTCAAGTTTCTCGAGCTTTTCGCGCTTTTTCTTGTCCTGCGGCGACTCGGCCCCCGGCTTCTCCTCTTTGATGACCTGCCGGCGGATGTCATTGACGTAGTCCTGATGCTCCTTTTCGAGCTTCTCGTTGACCTTTTTCTCGATATTGTCCTCGACATTGCGGCGCGCCACGAGATCTGCCGTGCGCTCCGACAAGAGCTCCATGACCTCCGGCAGCTGCTCTTCCTTCGGCGCCGGTGAGATCAGAGGGTCTTCGTCGAGGATGCGCTGCAGGGCCAGCACGCGCTCGCAGCGATCCTCCGAGCGCATGAGCTGCAGGGCCTTCATCTTGCCAGCCTTCATGACGAGCTTTTCCGTTCCCATGATGTCGACCAGTACGGCATAGAGCGCGTCGATCTCACGGTCGATTGGCGTTTCCTGACTAGCAGGAGCAGGCATAGCCTGCTCCTCATGTTTATGGAATATACTGAAGATATTTTTAAAGAGATTCATGATATCAGCCAGCTACTACATTGATCTTGATCGTGCTCGTGATCGACGGATGCACCTTGATGACAGCTTCATAGGTGCCTGCGCCCGTGACCTCACCCTTGATCGAGATCTTGCGCTTGTCGATGTCGATGTTGCTCTTCTTGAGTGCCTCTGCAACATCCTTGCCCGTAACCGAGCCAAAGAGCTTGCCGCCCTCGCCGATCTTGACGGGGATCGTCACTTCCACCTTCTCCAGCTGAGCCGCCATGAGCTTCGCTTCATCCGTAGCCATAGCATCCTTGCGGGCCTTGGAGCCTGCCTGTGCCTTGGCGACGTTCATGTTCTCAGCCGTAGCCAGGACAGCGGCTTTCTTCGGCAGCAGGAAGTTGCGGCCGTAGCCCTCGGATACCTCGACGATATCGCCCTTCTTGCCCAGTTTCTTAACGTCCTGCTGAAGTATTACTTTCATCTTGATCATTCTCCTCTATATATTTTTTACTGATTTCAATTGCCTTGGCCTTGATGGCCTGCAGGTCGCCATTCTCCACCTGTGCGCCAGCCACATTCTGATGGCCGCCGCCACCAAAGGCTTCCATGATGACCTGTACGTTCATATCGCCGGTCGAACGGGCACTGAGGCCCACTACCTTGTTCGGCAGCTGGAAAATGACGATACTCATGCGCACATTCTCGATGCGCAGCAGCGAGTCGGCCGCCTGGGCCGCAATGACCTGCACATTCGGTATCGTCTCGGGGATATACGAAACGATGAGACCGCCGCCGTAGAGCTCCGACCGCGCCTTGGTCTTGGCCAGCGCCACGGTCGTATCGTAATCGGAGCGGAACAGATGCCGCACCATGACCGGGTCGGCACCACTGCGGCGCAGATAGGCTGCCGCATCGAAGGTGCGCACGCCGGTCTGCACGGCAAAATTCTTGGTATCGACGACAATGCCCGAGTAGAGCGCCGTCGCATCGAGACGCGACAGCATCAGATCGTCGCTGAAATACGCGAGCAGCTCCGTCACCAGCTCACTCGTGGAGCTCGAAGCCGGCTCGATGTAGACGAGCAGCGGGTTCTTGATGAAATGCTCACTGCGGCGATGATGGTCGATGACCACCACCTGCGGGATGCGCTCCAGGAGCGTCGGATCCGCGACAAGATGCGGGATATGCGTATCGACGACAATCAGCACCGGGTTGAGGGCCGTCATCGTCGTGAGGTCCTCAGCCCGTACGAAGATGTCCTCGTACTCCTCCTTGCCCTGCAGCAGGTCGGTGAACTTATCGATGCCCTCATTCATCTCCGACAGCACGATATGCACCGGCTTGTCGAGCACCCGCGCCATCTTGGCCACACCCATAGCCGCGCCGAAGCAGTCGAAGTCCTCGTTGTGATGGCCCATGACATAGACTTCATCGGCCCCTTCCATGATTTCCCGGACCGCATGAGCGACAACGCGCGCCTTGACGCGCGTATGCTTCTCGACAGCCTTGGCCCGGCCGCCGAAGAACTGGGTCTTGCCATCAATGAGCACAGCTACCTGATCGCCGCCACGGCCCAAAGCCAGGTCAAGGCAGGCCTGGGCCTGCGTGCCCATCTCTGCCATCGACTGGCTGTCAGCCACGGCCACGCCCATCGAGAGCGTCACCGGCAGGCGGTTCGTGCTCTGGAGCTGGCGGGCCTTATCGAGCACGTCAAAGCGCTCGCTCATAGCTTTTTCCAATGCTTCGCGCGTCAGCACCACGACATAGAGATCATCCGAGACGCGGCGCATGAAGCCACCGAGATTCTTCATCCATTTGTCGAGGATCTGGTTGACCGCCAACAGGAGCGAGGTGCGCTCGGCTTCCGACTGCCCCTGCATGACCTCATCGTAGTTGTCGATCTGGATATAAAGCAGTACCGTACGGCTCTCCTTATAGGTCAGCCGCAACGTCTCATGCATCGTGACATCCTGCACATACAGCGCCATGAGCTGCTGCTGGTGCGGCGCCATCTTCACGGGCCGGTAGCGCACCTGATAGTACTTGTCCTCATGCGCAAAGACGTATTCCCCCTCCTGTCCCCAGACGGGGCCGATGATGATACCCGGCCAGATATCCGCGATATCCGTATCGAGCTCCGGCTCACTGCCGACATAGCCGGCCAGACGGGAATTCGTCCACTGGATGCGTCCGTCCTCCGTGATGATGATGACGGCCTGCGGCAGCTCTTCCACCGCATAATTCACCATCTCACTGATATTCTCCACCACATTGCGGCAGTAGCGCTCGAAGCGCTTCGCCCGGTCAGCACAGCGTTCCCGTGCAAAGGAAGCTAAGGCCAGCCAGACCACACCGGCGATTGCAGCGATATATTCATTATAACAGGAAAGGACCATGACCAATACCAGCATGATGATCAGATGGATGGTCAGATCGATCCAGGCCGACAGATTCCGTGGCATAACGCCTCACCTCATTTCTTCCCCTGTGCCGAGAAACGGCGGCGGTAGTCAAAAAGCATATCAAAAAGGCCCGTCAGCGCCACCAGCTGCGCCAGGAAACCATTCGTCAGGACGATCACATAGAGCAAGATCCTGACCAGACGCGATACCCGGTAATGGCTCAACACGCAGTGGGTAAGCGCCAGACCCTGTATAAGACCGGCAAAGATCGCCAGCATATTCGCATTCATCGACAGCTGATAGAGGGGCTGGATCTGCCGCGTGCCGCCCCAGTATATGCCGACCATCGCAAAGCCGAACAGATACAGGAAAAACACCGGCAGCCGCCACTGCGCAAAGGGCAGCACCTGCGGAACCGCATGCCCCAGACGACGCAATACCTTCACACCGGCCAGATAGCCGATGGCAGTATAGATCACGCCCATCATGATGACCACCAAGGGAATCAGGATCTGTACCATGACCATACCCTCAGCCACCAGCTGGCGTCCGTCCGCGATGGCCTTGGCATCAAGCCCCATCTCTTCATAGAGATTGAAGACTGCGTCAAAGGACTGCTGCAAAGCATCTACCTGCAGATTCAGCGGATTCACGGCGGTCACCGCAAATACCAGCGCAAAGGCCGCCAGCAGGCTCAGCAGCGAGGCCAGCAGGGCCACACCGAAAATCTTCATGCCAGGCCAGCCCTTGCGGAACCCCAGCCCTAAAAGCAGCCCCATCGGCGCAAAAGCTATCACCATCCGCAGCGACAGCAGCGGCTCGATCAGCAGTGCCATGATGATGCCGGAAATCAGCACCGCCATGGTGCCCCAGCGCAAGCCGTGGCGCACCACCAGCACAACAATGGGCAGCGACCAAATCAGTGCTGCAAACATGCCCAGCACCGGCAAATAAACGGCTATCATAGCCAAGATCACAGTCAATGCCGCCAGCAGGCCGCTCTCTGTCATCGGGGTGATTCTATGTTGATTCATGTCGTCATCCTTTCTAGCTAAACCAATCTACATTATAGCAGAAAAGGATATCACTGTCTTGAAAGCAGGTACTAATAAAACCTGCCGCAGCGCGCCATGATTGGCGGTGCGGCAGGTCAATCTATCCTATCCTTGCCCTATGTCTTATTCGGCGAAGACGCTGAGATCGAGGCTCACAAAACCATCGAGCATGCCCTTGACCTGCGCGGCGATCTCCTTCACGCCGCCTTCTTCGCGGCTCTCGATGTTGAGCGGCATGTTCGGATCATGCAGCGACATGCGCAGCAGCGCCCAGCCATTCGGGAAGACGAGACGCACGCCTTCATACGACGGCTTGGCCACCTTGATGCCAGCCTGCACAGCGCGCTCCTCGAAGGTCTTGAGCACGCCATTGCCGTAGGCGCGGAAATCCTCCTCGCCCTTGATCTTGAGGCGGAACTCCTGGCTCTCTGCCGGTGCGCCGAGATTCTTGACGAGATCCGAGAGGCGGCGGCCGCCAGCTTTGGCCTTGGCAGCAGCGACGAGCAGCTTGACAGCCAGATAAGCACCATCGTCGAGATAGTAGTTCTCAGACAGTGCGCCATGGCCCGACGTCTCGATAGCCAGCGGCGAGACGACACCAGCCTTGTTCTGGCGGATGCACTCATCGATGACATTCTTGTAGCCGCGCATATAGCGCATATGCTTGAGTCCCAGATCCTTCTCAAGGAATTCCGTGAGCTCATCGCTGGTGACCGAGTCGGTGATGATCGTGCTGCCCGGATAATCCGGCTCAAGGATGGCCGCCATCATGCCGATAAGCTCGTTGCGGCTGATTTCCTTGCCGTTCTTGAGCACAGCACTCATGCGGTCAACGTCCGTATCGAAGATCAAGCCCAGGTCGGCGCGGTTGTCAAGCACGGCCTGGCGGATAGCAGCCATAGCCTGCTTGTTCTCCGGGTTCGGGATATGATTCGGGAAATGCCCATCGGGATCCAGATAGATGCTCCCCGTCGTATCAGCGCCAAGCCGGCCCAGCACCTGCGTTGCAAAGAAGCCGCCAGCACCGTTGCCAGCATCGACAACGATGTGCATGCCCTTGAGTGGCTGGTTCTCTCCCCCCAGAGCCTCGCGGATCTTCTTGCGCAGATGATGGCAATAACGCTCCATCAGATTATAGCGCTGTGCCTTGGAACGCTCCCCCTCCATGACCGGATAGCGGGCAGCATTCTGCAGGATCGTGATGATATCCTCATGCTCAACGCCTCCATCCTTCGTGAAGAACTTCATGCCGTTGCGGTTGTAAGGCAGATGGCTTGCCGTGATCATGATGGAACCGTCCATCTGGGTTTCAGGGAATACCGTGGACATGAACATCGCTGGCGTCGAAGCCATGCTGCAATCAACCGTCACCACACCATGTGCCGTAAGTGCCTTCAGGACCTCGCGTTTGAGGTCATGTCCCGTCAGACGCGAATCACGGCCAACGGCAATGCGCAGATCCTTCTTGTCCTTGCCCGTACGTGCCTGCAGGAATTCTACAAAGCCCGACGTGATGACGTTAGCGGCCGCCGTGCTCAAGGTCACCGGTTCATCAGCTACGCCCTCCATAGCGACGCCGCGAACATCGCTGCCATTGGCAAGTTTCATCAGGTTTTTCTCTGGGATAATCATCAAAATGCCCCCTCAGCAATTAATCAAGATAGGATAACTATCATCGTTACTATCTATGATAATATGTATTCCATATGAATTGCAAATTTTCCTGTTATTTTAATTTTTCTCCTACGACA